>JBEBTQ010000041.1:0-14180 GCA_040393685.1 Advenella kashmirensis
ACAATTTTGTCCACGGCAGCAATGGTCTGCGTACCATACGCCAGTGCGCCTACAGCCTGGGCACCGCCGATGGCAACGACGCGATCGACGCCGGCAACGGCGGCCGCAGCCAGCACCAATGGATTGCGTACGCCATCGGGAGTGGGCGTGACCATAATGACTTCACCCACGCCGGCGACCTTGGCCGGGATGGCATTCATGAGAACAGAAGACGGATAGGCCGCCTTGCCGCCGGGCACATACAGCCCTACCCGATCCATAGGCGTAATTTTTTGTCCAAGAACGGTGCCGTCGTTTTCCTGATATTGCCAGGAATCGGCGCGCTGCCGGTCATGATAAATACGGACGCGATGCGCTGCCTGCTCCAGCGCCTGACGGCGAGCCGGATCCAGTGTGTCCAGCGCAGCCTGACAGTCGGCAGCCGCAATCTCCAGCTCGGCCATGTCCGTGACGGGAAGCCGGTCGAATTTGCTTGTGTATTCCAGCACCGCTGCGTCACCACGCTGCCTGACGTCCTGCAGAATGCCGGCCACTGCCTGCTCGATCTGTGCGTCTTCAGCGGCCTCAAAGGCCAGAAGCTGGCGCAGCACGCCAGCGAACCCGTCGTCGCGGGAGTCCAATCGTTTGATTACAGGTTTCATGAATAAAGATTATCCCTGTGGGGGCGTCGCTCGTTCAAAGGCATCCAGGATGGGCTGCAAGACGGCGGCCCGTGTTTTCAGTGATGCCTGATTGACAATCAGCCGGGAAGAGACCGGCATGACATCTTCCACGGCAACCAGTCCATTGGCACGCAGGGTTCCACCGGTAGATACCACGTCTACAATGGCATCGGCCAGGCCGACCAGCGGTGCAAGCTCCATGGAGCCATAGAGTTTAATAATATCAACATACACTCCCTTGCGGGCGAAATGTTCACGGGCCACATTCACATACTTGGTGGCCACACGCAGCCTCGCACCCTGACGCACGGCGGCTTCGTAATCAAAGCCCTCCCGCACAGCCACCGCAAGGCGGCAGCGGGCGATATTCAGGTCGATGGGCTGGTAGAGCCCGCCGGGATGGTCGCGACCATATTCGTACAGCACGTCTTTGCCGGCAATACCGAAATCGGCCGCCCCGTACTGCACATAGGTTGGCACATCCGAAGCGCGCACAATCAGAATCCGCAGATCGTCGCGGCTGGTAGGCAGAATGAGCTTGCGCGACTGTTCGGGATGTTCGGTCACAACAATGCCCGCCTGCTCCAGCAGCGGAAGGGTTTCCTCAAAAATGCGCCCTTTGGACAGGGCCATGGTGAGCTGCGTATTCTCTGTCATAAGGTTTAACTCCGCAGACGCTGGATGTCGGCACCCACAGCCTGCAGTTTGTCTTCCATTTTTTCGTAACCGCGATCCAGGTGATAAATGCGATCGATGGTGGTTTCGCCGCTGGCAGCCAGGCCGGCAATGACCAGGCTGGCCGAAGCGCGCAGGTCAGTGGCCATGACTTTGGCGCCCATCAGTTGCGCAACCCCGTTGATGACGGCCGTGTGACCATCCAGCTCGATATCAGCGCCCATGCGGATCAGTTCGGGCACGTGCATGTAGCGGTTCTCGAAAATGTTTTCAACCACCACCGCGGTGCCGTCTGCAACCGTATTCAGGGCCAGCAACTGGGCCTGCATATCCGTTGGAAAACCGGGATATTCGCGCGTACGAAAACCCACGGCTTTGGGTCTGCCGTTCATCACGGCACGAATCCAGTCGGGGCCGGTTTCAATGGTAAGTCCGGCGTCTATCAGTTTGTCCAGCGTGGCGCCCATGCTATCGGGCGCCGCATTGCGCAGCATGATATCGCCACCGGTAGCTCCAACGGCACACAGAAAGGATCCTGCCTCGATACGATCGGGAACCACGGTGTAGTCGGTGCCGTGCAGCGTTTTGACGCCGTCAATCACAATTCTGTCTGTGCCATGTCCAGAGATGCGCGCCCCCATGGAGATCAGCATTTCAGCCAGATCCACTACCTCGGGTTCACGCGCAGCGTTTTCCAGCACGGTCTGCCCGTCTGCCAGGGCGGCTGCCATCAGAAACTGTTCGGTTCCGCCAACGGTCACCATATCCGTGACGATGGGTGCGCCGTTCAGTCTTTTGGCGCTGGCAACTACAAAGCCATGCTCTACCGAAATATCTGCGCCCAGTGCGGTCAGACCCTTTATGTGCTGATCCACCGGACGCTGCCCGATGGAGCAGCCGCCAGGCAGGCTGACCTTGGCCTGGCCAAACCGTGTCAGCAACGGGCCCAGCACCAGAATGGAGGCGCGCATGGTTTTGACCAGTTCGTAGGACGCTTCCAGGCCGGTAATCTGGTCGGCCTGCAAATGCACAATGCCGCCATCTTCCTGGGAAATTTTCACACCCAGATCGGCCAGCAGACGCAGCGTGGTGCTGATATCATTCAGTTCAGGCACATTGCGCAAGGTGACCGGTTCCGCCGTAAGCAGCGCGGCGCACAGTATCGGCAGCGCCGCATTCTTGGCGCCGGAAACACTGATTTCACCGTTCAGGCGGCGACCGCCCGTGATTCTTAGCTTATCCATTATTGCGGTACTCTTCGGGAGTCAGGGTTTTCATTGAAAGCGCGTGGATTTCTTCTTTCATTCTGTCGCCCAGCGCCGCATAGACCACCTGATGCCGCGCAATCAGGCGTTTGCCTTCAAAAGCGTCGCTGACAATCAGCGCCTCGAAATGCGAGCCATCGCCCCGCACTTCGATGTGCTCACAGGGCAGGTGCGATTCAATGTAGTCACGAATCTGTTCAGGGGTGGGTAACATGGTTAAGTCCGCAATTTATAACCCCGCGCAAGCAGCCATAGCGCATACGCAGAGATCAGCACGAAAAAGGCCCCCACCACGGCAAGGCTATGCCAGGGGGAAACGTCCGATACAGCAAAGAATCCGTAACGGAATCCGTCAATCATATAGAAAACCGGGTTCCAGTGCGACACCGATTGCCAGAACGGCGGCAGGGAGTGGATGGAATAAAACACACCTGACAGAAAAGTGGCAGGCATGATGAGGAAATTCTGGAAGGCGGCCAGCTGGTCGAACTTCTCGGACCACAGGCCCGCGATGATGCCCAGTACCGCCAGGATGCAACAGGAAAGAATCGCAAAGGCCACCACCCAAAGCACGCTTGCCGGCCACAGGGAAACAAAAAACGAAGCCACGATCCAGATACCCAGTCCCACGCAAAGGCCGCGCAGCACCGCCGCCAGCACGTAGGCCGAGAAGATCTCGTAATGCGACAGCGGAGGCAGCAGCACAAACACCAGATTGCCCGTAATACGGCTCTGTATGAGCGACGACGAGGGATTGGCGAAGGCATTCTGCAGCATGCTCATCATCATGAGGCCGGGGATCAGAAAGGCCGTATAAGGTACGCTGTCGTACATGCGCACGCGATCTTCCAGCACATGGGCAAAGACCAGCAGGTACAGCATGGCCGTGAGCACGGGCGCAGCGACGGTCTGAAAGCCGACTTTCCAGAATCGCAGCAGTTCCTTGTACAGCAGGGTCGGAAAGCCTGAGCCGAAGGTGACATCCTTTTGCAATGCGTTCATTATGCCGCGGCCTCCTGCAGGCCGTTGTGCATAATGTGCACGAAGGCATCTTCCAGGTGCTGACCACCTACCCGCGCCATCAGCGCCTGCGTGGTATCCAGCGCAATGACCTGGCCGCGTTTGAGCAGCGCAATGCGGTTGCAAAGTGCCTCTGCCTCTTCCAGATAGTGGGTCGTCAGCATGATGGTGTGCCCGTTTTTATTCAGGCGCACGATGAAATCCCAGAGACTGCGGCGCAGATCCACATCAACGCCCGCGGTGGGTTCATCCAGAATAATGACGGGTGGGCGATGCACCAGCGCCTGGGCCACCAGCACACGGCGTTTCATGCCACCGGACAAGGCCCGCATATTGGCGTCGGCCTTGTCCGACAGACCCAGATTATGCAGAATTTCGTCGATCCAGTCGTCGTTGTTATGAATGCCGAAGTAGCCCGACTGCAGGCGCAGGGTTTCGCGAACGGTAAAGAAGGGATCGTAAACCAGTTCCTGCGGCACCACGCCCAGCGAACGGCGGGCTTCCTTGTACTGGGTAGTCACGTTGTATCCGCAAATGCTTGCGGTGCCCTGCGTAGGACGCGACAGGCCGGCCAGAAGTGAAATCAGTGTTGTTTTGCCGGCGCCATTGGGGCCAAGCAGGCCGAAAAACTCGCCTTCCTGAACCGTGAAACTCACATCATTCAGGGCACGAAACGGCTCGCGTGAGGCCGATTGTGAGGCGCCCCTGCGCGATGGCAGTAAACGCCGCCAGCCACGGGCGTGGCTGCTGTCATAAATTTTGGAGAGATGTTCTATTTGGACGGCGGGCATGAGTATAAAAAAATGCTTGCTTCTTAAGTGAAGCAAGCATTTGATTATAGCCCAAAGACCTGTGGAATCAGCGATTGAGCGCCTGGATCAGGCCATCAATACCGCCTTTGGAGATCTGACCTGCAAACTGGTTGCGGTAGTTCTGGATCAGCCAGATGTTTTCCACATTCAGGTCATAGATCTTCCAGGCGTTGCCGGATTTTTCCATACGATAGTCGACAGAGACCGGACCCTGACCCGCGGTAATGGTGGAACGCACCACGACATCGCTGGCAGTGGCATCGCCGCGGAACGGCTGCATGGTGATGGTTGTGCTTGGCGTCACATTGCGGAACGCGCCGCTATAGGTGCGCAGCAGTGTTTTCTTGAAACCGTTGACCAGCGCAGAACGCTGCTCGGGCGTTGCCTGGCGCCAGGGCTGACCCACTGCCAGACGGGTCGTTTTTTCCATGTTGATATGCGGCATCAGATATTGCGTGACAATACCGTTGATGGCATTCACATCGCCGCTTTTGGCAGCACTGTTCTGATTGACTGCCTGCAGCGTGTTATTGGCAATCTGTTCCACAAACTGATTGGGATCCTGGGCAGCCACGGCGGCGTGCATGGCACCAGCCGACAGAAAACCGGCAAGCATGGCTACCTGAGTGGATTTGAGAATACCTGCGAATTTCATACGAGATCTCCTTCTTTAACTGTAACTGGGCAGATTGCAACGGGATTTGCCATCCGACAAGCAGCCGTTGCTGCCGAATAAATGCATTGTATATTCCGAGGATACACGGGAAATGTCAGCAAGGGTAAAAGAACATGCCCGATGAAACAGCCTGAAAGGAGTGGGAGGCAAATCCCGTTTCAGGCTGTTGTAACCGGCACGAAATCAATTGCCCGGATCGGAATATACCGGCAGAGACGGGTCGGCATTGCCGCTGCCGGAGGGCGCGCCGGCCGGAGCCTGACTTTGCCCAGCGCCAGTCGCAGGCTGTGCATCGCCGGGAGCCGGCTGCGCAGAGGGTGCAGCCGCCCTTGCGGAAGGAGAGACAGCCTGGCCGGCCGATGGGCTGGCTGGCGCCGCTTCAGGATCGTCATAGGATGGCAGATTCGGATCGCTGGCTGGTGCCGCAGATCCGGCGCTGCCCGCATCGGGATCGTCATATTCCGGCAGGCTGCCGCCTCGTGCCGGTTTGCCCTGATTGTCTTTGGCGTCCAGCACGACCGGACCCAGCTTCTGGTTCAACAGAGCCTGACGACGCTGCAGATATGCATCGCGCAGGAAGCTATACCGATCCAGCGCCACATCATTCAGCAGATCGCTGGCATTCAGCAGGTTGGCGCGGGTATTAACAAAGCTAACTCCCCAGACCGTATTACGGACAGGAACGTCGTCAATCGCCCCTGGCGAGGCGTAAACGGCAGCACCGCCGAATCCGTCTCCGACCGTACCGGCAGTATCCCGGAAGGTGGAAGGCCCAAGCAATGGCAGCACAAAGTACGGCCCCTGGCCGAGACCCCAGACGCCCAGCGTGGTACCAAAGTCATTCTGGATGCGCGGCGCGCCGTTCATGGTGGCCACATCAATACATCCGCCGATACCCATGGTGGAGTTGAACAGCACACGACCAAAGGTGTTAATGGAGTCGAGCGAGCGGCCCTGAAGGAAGCTGTTGACACCGGACCAGATATCACCAAAGTTGTTGAAGATATTGGTTACGCAGGTACGAACCGGGCTTGGCACCACTGCCTTATAGCCCTTGGCAACCGGCGTGAACAGATTGCGGTCTACCGCATCATTGAATGCGAACATGCCGCGGTTATAACTTTCCAGCGGATCTCCTGGCGTCGGGTCTTTCACCGACGCACAACCGGCCAGCAACGCCAGCACGGACCCCAGACCAACCAGGCGCATTTGTGTTTGATTCATTCAGGACTCGTTGTTGATTGTGAGCAGGAATATATCAGCATCAATCCCTGGAGGCTCGCCCCCATGACGTCGCCCCGTGCTGCCCTGCCCTTACGTTATCGTAAATATACCAGTATTTCAGTTGTTATTGCGCAGGAGCGGGCGCAGAAGCTGGCGGTGTCAGCGCAGGCGCCGCATCAGACTTGCCCTGAGAAGCACCATTGTCGCCGCCGCCATTGCCGCTGTTACTTCCACTGGCCGAACCCTCGGACTCCGCCTTGGAGAACAGGAACTTGCTGATCAGTTCTTCGAGTACCACGGCACTTTGCGTATAAGTGATCTGACCGCCATCTGCGAGATTTTTCTCATCTGCACCCGGTGTCAGACCGATATATTGCTCACCCAGCAGACCAGAGGTCATGATGGAAGCGGAACTGTCCTCGGGGAACACGTAGCCGTCTTCAAGATCCATGCCTACTACAGCCTTGAACTCTTTGTTGTCAAAAGAGATACTGCTAACGCGTCCTACTACCACGCCATTGCTTTTGACCGGTGAGCGTACTTTGAGCGCACCAATGTTCTCAAAGCGGGCCGTAATATGGTACGTCTTGCCGATAGAGAATGTTTTGAGGTTGCCGGCCTGAAGCATCAGAAACACCGCTGCGAGAATACCCAGCAGCACGAACAACCCAACCAGAAAATCTGTTTTCTTACTCATTTGAATTTAACCTTTATCGTGTGCGCGTCACCGTGAGTGACTAGCCACCGAACATAACTGCTGTGAGCAGGAAATCGAGCGCCAGAACAAGCAGCGAACTGACAACAACCGTGCGCGTTGTCGCACGTGCCACCCCTTCGGGCGTAGGCCGTGACATCCAGCCCTCGTAGACGGCAACCAGCATGACCGCTACGCCAAAAACGACACTTTTAATGAATCCGGCCAGAATATCGTTGCGGATGTCTACGGCGTTCTGCATCTGTGACCAGAATGAGCCAGCATCAACACCAATAAGGACCACGGCAACCAGCCAGCCACCGATCACACCCACCGCTGAAAAAATCAGGGCAAGAATCGGCATGGCCACAATGCCACCCCAGAAACGCGGTACCACAATACGGCGCAGCGGATTGATCCCCATGACTTCAATGGCCGCGATCTGCTCGCCCGCCTTCATGAGACCGATCTCAGCCGTGATGGACGTTCCGGCCCGGCCAGCAAAAAGCAGTGCCGTCACCACAGGACCCAGTTCGCGAACCAGTCCCAGTGCCACCATCACACCCAGGGCCTCTTCCGATCCGTAGCGCGTCAGCGTGTAATAGCCTTGCAGACCAATGACGAAACCGACGAACAGGCCGGAGACGGCGATGATAACCAGAGAGTAGTTACCAATAAAGTGAATTTGTTCAATGACCAGTCGCGGACGCTTGAACACCACGCTGCTGCGCGACATGACTGACAGAAAGAAACGAAAGAACACACCCAGCGTCAGGATGGGACGGGTGATGCGGGTACCCAGGGCCGTGATGAAGCGGGCGATCATTCTACACCTCCGCGATGACGGCTGAGCCAGCGATCAAAATCGGGAGACGGCGGATATTCAAATACCACAGGACCACTGGAGGCACCTTTCAGGAACTGGCGGGCCAGCGAATTCTCGCTTTGTCGCACTTCGTCGGGGGTGCCCGACACAACCAGACTGCCATCGCCCACCATATAGACCTGGTCGGCGATCAGAAACGATTCTTCCAGATCGTGCGTGATGAGCACCGTGGCGCAGCCGAGCTTGTCGGTCAGCCTGCGGATCAGACGCGCCGTCATACCCAGCGAAATCGGGTCAAGTCCTGCAAAAGGTTCGTCAAACAGAATAATTTCGGGTTCCAGCACAATGGCGCGGGCCAGTGCGACGCGCCGCGCCATGCCTCCTGAAATTTCAGAAACGCTCAGATGGGCAGCTCGTTTGAGTCCAACCTGATCCAGTTTATCCAGAACCTTTTCAAGAATGACCGCTTCGCTGTCCTTACTGAGTTCGCGCAGAGGAAAGGCCACGTTGTCGAAAACGCTAAGGTCGGTAAAAAGCGCGCCCTGCTGGAAAAGAACGCCCATGCGTCGGCGCACGGCGCCCAGTTGCTGGGGCGTCATGCGATTGACGTCCTGATCGAAGACCGTGACAACGCCTTTTTTTGCGCGAATCTGGCCGGTGGCTGCACGCAACAGGGTGGTTTTTCCAGAACCGGAACCACCAATAAGCGCAACCACTTCGCCTTTAAAAACTTCGAGATTCAGATCCCGCAAAATGACGCGTGCATCGTACCCAAGGGTGACATCCGCGAACCGGATAACCGGCGGGGATGAGTGACGTGACTCTACTGTCATCAAAGAAAATTCTTGAAAAAGAAAGCCTATTGTATCTGTTTAACGGAAGTTGGTAAAAAAACAAAGGACAAAAATGCGAAAGTGACTGCTCCCCAAGGAGACAGTCACTTATGGTAGGTGGCATGGCTAAAATACGCGAGCCGGCGTAATGCAGCGTAACAACTGTGCGCAGATGAAAATGCCAGAGAGGTGCTGCACCTCGATCAGCGAGGCAGCAGTGAGGCCCCCATCAGGAACTCGTCGACGGCGCGTGCGCACTGACGACCTTCGCGAATGGCCCAGACCACCAGGGACTGACCACGACGCATATCGCCTGCCGCAAACACATTGTCTACGGTCGTGCGGTAGTTGTCGACATTTGCCTTCACGTTGCCGCGCTGGTCTTTCTCGACACCGAAGGCGTCCAATACTGCACCTACCGGTGAAACAAAACCCATGGCAAGCAGAACCAGATCCGCTTTCAGCTCAAACTCCGAGCCTTCCACTTCCTGCATCTTCATCTGGCCGGTGGTTTCGTCCTTGATCCACTCTACCTTTGCGCAGACGATTTTCTTCAGCTTGCCCTTTTCCCCTTCGAATCGCTTGGTCGTAATGGCCCAGTCACGTTCGCAGCCTTCCACATGGGATGAAGAAGTGCGCAGTTTGGCAGGCCAGTAAGGCCAGGTCAGTGCTTTGTTTTCGTGCTCCGGCGGTTTGGGCATGAGTTCGATCTGCGTAACGGATGCAGCGCCCTGGCGGTTGCTCGTACCTACGCAATCGGAACCGGTATCGCCGCCCCCGATCACCACGACATGCTTGCCGGTTGCGGTAATCTGGCCGCTGATGCGATCACCGGCGTTGCGCTTGTTCTGCTGACGCAGAAAATCCATGGCGAAATGAACGCCGTTAAGCTCGCGGCCGGGCACGGGCAGATCGCGCGGCGTTTCAGAGCCGCCTGCCATGACGATGGCGTCGAACTGTTCATTGAGCTGATCAAAGGTCACCACGTTCAGGCCGTCTTCGGTCACATTGGCAGCGGTACCGACGTACGTGGAAGGCTGAAATTCCACGCCTTCGGCTTCCATTTGGGTGACGCGGCGCTCAATCAGGTTCTTGTCCAGCTTGAAGTCGGGGATGCCATAGCGCAGCAAGCCGCCAATCCGGTTGCTTTTCTCGAACACAGTCACGCCGTGACCCACGCGCGCCAGTTGCTGGGCCGCGGCCAGACCGGCAGGACCGGAGCCAATCACAGCCACTTTCTTGCCGCTTTTCTTCAGTGGCGGTTGTGGCAGTACCCAGCCCTGTTCCCATCCTTTGTCGATGATGGCGTGTTCAATAGACTTGATGCCAACGGGGTCGTTGTTGATGTTGAGTGTACAGGCTTCCTCGCAGGGCGCCGGACAGATGCGACCCGTAAATTCGGGGAAGTTGTTGGTGGAATGCAGAACGTCGAGTGCCTGCTTCCACTCCTGACGGTACACCAGGTCATTCCAGTCGGGAATGATATTGTTGACCGGACAACCTGTGTTACAGAAGGGAATGCCGCAGTCCATGCAGCGCGCACCCTGAACCTGTGCCTGCTTGTCTTCAAGTGCAAGCACAAATTCCTTGTAATGCTTCAGACGCGCACCCGGCGCCTCGTAAGACTCGGGAACCCGCTCAAATTCAATAAAACCGGTAATTTTACCCATGATCAATCTTTCCTTAAGCTGCTTTGCGGGCGGTTTGTTCTGACTGCCAGATTTCTGCCAGTGCACGTTTATAGTCGGATGGCATCACCTTGACGAACTGCTTGCGGGACTTGTTCCAGTCGCCCAGCAGATCGCGCGCGCGGAAACTGCCGGTCAGGCGGAAGTGATTTTCCACCAGGTTACGCAGAATGGTTTCGTCTGTCTGACGTTCCTGTCCGCGCTGGGCACTGTGCCAGCCTTCGATCTGATTTTCCTTGAACTGGTCATCATGAGGCGCCACTTCACCCAGCTCGACCATTGCCATATTGCAGCGCGAGCGGAAAGTGCCTTCGGGATCCCAGACATAGGCCACGCCGCCGGACATACCAGCTGCAAAGTTTCGGCCTGTCTCGCCCAGCACCACGACGGTACCGCCGGTCATGTATTCGCATCCATGATCACCGGTGCCTTCAACAACCGTTGCCGCACCGGAGTTGCGCACCGCGAACCGTTCGCCAACCACGCCATTAAAGTAAGCATCGCCAGACAGCGCGCCATACAGCAGCGTATTACCGGCAATAATGTGATCGGGACCATAGCCGCGGAAGTCGTTCGGAGAACGGACAATAATACGTCCACCCGACAGACCTTTACCCACGTAGTCATTGCCCTCACCCACCAGGTCGAAGGTAATGCCGTGCGCCAGGAAAGCTCCGAAACTCTGGCCTGCCGTGCCGTTGAACTGAATGTGAATGGTGTCGTCGGGCAGCCCCTCGTGACCGTATTTGCGGGCAACGGCACCGGACAGCATGGAGCCGACAGTCCGGTTGCGGTTGCGTACTGGCACGATGAAGGAGACTTTTTCGCCCCGTTCGATGGCCGCTTTGCTGCGATCCAGCAACTGGATATCCAGCGCCTTATCCAGACCGTGATCCTGCTCTTCAGTATGACGTGGCGGTGTATCGACATCAGGCTGATGGAAGATATTGGAAAAGTCCAGACCGCGCGCTTTCCAGTGTTCGATGCCAGCACGCATATCCAGCAGATCAGCGCGACCAATCAGATCGTCGAACTTGCGGATGCCCAGCTGGGCCATGATTTCCCGAACCTCTTCTGCAATGAAGAAGAAGAAATTGACCACATGCTCAGGCTTGCCCTGGAATTTTTTGCGCAAAACCGGATCCTGAGTGGCAACACCAACCGGGCAGGTATTCAGATGGCATTTGCGCATCATGATGCAGCCTTCAACCACCAGCGGTGCCGTGGCGAAACCGAATTCGTCGGCACCCAGCAGCGCGCCAATGACCACGTCCCTGCCAGTTTTCATCTGACCGTCGGCCTGTACACGAACACGACTGCGGAGTTTGTTGAGCACCAGCGTTTGCTGCGTTTCAGACAGACCCAGTTCCCATGAAGTACCGGCATGCTTGATTGAAGAAATGGGTGACGCACCTGTGCCACCGTCGTGACCGGCGATCACAATGTGATCAGACTTGGCCTTGGCCACACCTGCAGCAACCGTGCCGACGCCGACTTCGGACACCAGCTTGGTAGAGATGGAGGCCGTTGGATTGACGTTTTTCAGGTCGTGAATGAGCTGCGCCAGATCCTCAATCGAATAAATATCGTGGTGTGGAGGCGGCGAAATCAGGCCCACACCAGGTACGGAATATCGCAGCTTGGCGATGTATTCCGACACCTTGTGACCGGGCAGCTGACCGCCCTCGCCTGGCTTGGCACCCTGAGCCATTTTGATCTGGATCTGATCGGCGCTGGACAGGTATTCTGCACTCACACCGAAACGACCCGAGGCCACCTGTTTGATTTTTGAACGCAGGGAGTCACCTGCCTGCAGTGGCACGTCGGCTTCGATGCGATCTGCGCCCAGCACGGATGCCAGCGTGTCGCCTTTTTTGATGCCGCTCTCGCCATTGCGCAATTCGTTGCGGTAGCGCAGTTCGTCTTCGCCGCCCTCACCTGTGTTGGATTTACCGCCGATCCGGTTCATGGCCACGGCCAGCACAGAGTGAGCTTCGGTGGAGATGGAACCCAGAGACATGGCGCCTGTCGCAAACCGTTTGACGATTTCCTTGGCCGGTTCCACCTCTTCCAGCGGAATGGCACGTGAGGGGTCAACACGGAATTCGAACAGACCGCGGAAGGTCATGTGACGACGTGACTGATCGTTGATGAGCTGGGCATATTCCTTGTACGTGCGGTAGTTATTGGCACGTGTGGAGTGCTGCAGCTTGGCGATGGAGTCAGGCGTCCACATATGGTCTTCGCCGCGGATGCGATATTCATATTCGCCGCCGGCATCCAGCGCATTCTTCAGCACAGGATCATCACTGTAGGCAGCACGGTGCATGCGGATGGCTTCTTCCGCGACCTGGAAAATATCCATGCCTTCGATCTTGCTTGGCGTACCGGAAAAGTATTTTTTGACCAGTGCAGACTGCAGGCCGACAGCCTCAAAAATCTGCGCACCGGTATAGGACATATAGGTTGAAATGCCCATCTTGGACATGACTTTGTTCAGACCCTTGCCCACGGCCTTGACGTAGTTTTTGACCGCTTTTTCAGGCTCGGGGAACGTGGCCAGGGTTTCCATGACCAGGTTCGGATAGATGGCTTCGGCACCGAAACCACCCAGCAGCGCAAAGTGATGCACTTCGCGGGCAGAACCGGTTTCCACCACCAGACCCGTGGCCGTACGCAGACCTTCGCGAATCAGATGCTGATGCACGGCAGACGTTGCCAGCAGCGCAGGAATGGCCACGCGCTCGCTGTCCATCTTGCGGTCTGACAGAATAAGGATATTGAAACCGCTGAGAACCGCATCAACCGCACTGGAGCACAATGCGGCCACACAGGCTTCGATACCTTCGCTGCCCCAGTCGATGGGGTAGGTGATGTCCAGTTCAACACTGCGGAATTTGTTGTCCGTGAATTTTTCGATATCGCGCAGCACGCTCATGCCCGCAAAATCCAGGATGGGCTGCGACACTTCGATCCGCTGTGGCGGGTTCACGTTGTTGATATCCAGTAGATTGGGCTTGGGACCAATGAAAGACACCAGCGACATCACCAGCTGTTCGCGGATGGGGTCAATGGGCGGATTGGTAACCTGTGCAAACAGCTGCCGGAAGTAGTTATAGAAGGATTTGGACTTGGACGACAGCACGGCCAGCGGCGTGTCGTTACCCATAGAGCCAATGGCTTCTTCGCCATTTGTCGCCATGGGACGAATAATAAACTTGAGGTCTTCCTGATTCCAGCCAAAAGCCTGCTGACGATCCAGCAGCGCGGCAGGCGCAGAAGAAGACTGAGGGTGATTTTTCTCATGAATGAGAATGTCATCCAGTTTCACGCGCAGGCGTTTGATCCACTGGCCATAAGGACGGTTGTTGGACAGCTGCGACTTGATTTCATCGTCACCAATGATCCGGCCCTGCTCAAGGTCGATGAGCAGCATGCGACCAGGCTGCAGACGCCATTTTTTGACGATGCGGTTTTCAGGCACGGTCAATGTGCCGGCCTCGGAGGCCAGGATGACCATATCGTCATCGGTAATCAGATAGCGGGCGGGACGCAGGCCGTTTCGGTCAAGTGTCGCGCCGATCTGGCGGCCATCGGTAAAGGCCACGGCGGCAGGACCGTCCCAGGGTTCCATCTTGGCAGCGTTATATTCGTAGAATGCGCGACGGTTTTCGTCCATGGTCGCATGCTGTTCCCATGCCTCGGGAATCATCATCATCATGGCGTGGGCCAGCGAGTAGCCCGAGTTCACCAGCAGCTCAAGACAGTTGTCGAACGTAGCGGTATCGGACTGGCCTTCGTAGAC
>JBEBTQ010000042.1:0-14172 GCA_040393685.1 Advenella kashmirensis
GAATGGGGCTACCTGCTGCTACTTTACCCACAACAGGCAACAGCAATTGACGCAAGGCGTTTGCCAGCGAGACGCCGCTGCTGCTCTGCGCATCCGGGGCTGCCGCAACGGGGCTGCCTGCGTCAGAATCTTCCACCAGACGTATACCGCGAGAGGCACCGGCGGTGAGGGTAATGGCGCCTTTTCGGGCGAGGGCACGAAGATGATCTTCGGCGGCGTTAGGAGACTTGAAACCGAGTGCCGATGCGATTTCTGCACGCGTCGGCGGAAAGCCGGTGCGTTCAACCGCAGATTTAATCAGATTGAGAATTTCCTGCTGACGCGCGGTGAGTTTCAGGCTCATGGTTCCTCGTAATCGACATGACAAATAATGAAAGCGAATAAAAAAACGGACTGTATATATATACAGTCCGTATTCTGACGCATTCATCTTCGAATGGCAAGCATTTTCAATCAAAAAACGCCTGCAGCCCGCAGATTTGCGTGATGTTGCCTACAAAACAGCGGCAATGGCCTTCACAACGCTGTCAATATTGTGGCTGTTGAGGGCGGCCACGCAGATTCGGCCACTGCTGACAGCATAAATGCCGTGGTCGTTGCGCAGACGATCTACCTGGTCCTTGGTCAGGCCGGAGTAGGAGAACATACCGCGCTGAGCCATCACAAAGCTGAAGTCCTGCTGGGCACCAGCGGCGGCCAGCTTATCGGTTAGTTGCTTGCGCATATCGCGAATACGCTCGCGCATCTGGCCGAGCTCGGTTTCCCATTGCGAAAACAGTTCGGGTGTGTTCAGGATCTGGGCTACCACCGTACCACCGTGAGTGGGCGGGTTGGAATAGTTGGTGCGGATGACACGCTTTATCTGGCTCAGCACCCGGGCAGCTTCGTCGCGGTCGGCGGTAACCACCGTAAGTGCACCTACGCGTTCACCGTAGAGAGAGAACGATTTGGAAAACGAAGAACTGACGAACATGGACATGCCCAGATCAGCAAAAAGACGGACCACGGCCGCATCCTGCTCCAGGCCGTCGCCGAAACCCTGATAGGCGATATCCAGGAACGGAACCAGGTTGCGTTCTTTGACGATATTCGCGATCTGTGTCCACTGTTCCAGGCTAGGATCAACGCCGGTCGGGTTGTGGCAGCATGCATGCAGAACCACAATGGAGCCTTCGGGCATGGATTTTACCGAAGACACAAAGCCGTCGAAGTTCAGGCCGTGTGTTTTGGGATCGTAATAAGCGTAGGTTTCAACCTTGAAACCGGCACGTTCAAAAAGCGCACGGTGATTTTCCCAGCTTGGGTCGCTGATATAAACCGTTGATTCGGGCTGGAGCTGCTTGAGGAAATCTGCGCCGATTTTCAGAGCGCCGGTGCCGCCCAGTGCCTGGAAGGTAAGGGCACGGCCATCGGCGATGACTGCGGCATCTTTTCCGAAAAGCAGTTCCTGCGCGCCTTTGTTGTAAGTACCGATACCTTCAATAGGCAGATATCCGCGGGCAGCGTGAGCAGCCACCCGCTGACGTTCGGCTTCCTGAACTGCCTTGAGCAGCGGAATTTTGCCGTTATCATCATAATAAACACCCACACCCAGATTCACCTTGGTGTCTCGGGTATCGGCATTGTACTGTTCATTCAGACCCAAAATGGGATCACGGGGAGCGAGCTCGACAGCGTTGAAAAGAGTGGTCATCTTTAGAAATGGGGGTAAGGTTGCAGTGAAGGTCAAATAAAGAGGATAATGAAAGATTGTACGCTTAAATCCGTGCCAATTTAACCCCTGGATCACAATCTATGAGCGAAGCAGGATTTCTCGAGTTTCCCGACAGCCCGTTTCAGCTATATCAACCTTATCCTCCCGCGGGTGACCAGCCCGCAGCCATCGAAGCACTCACGCAGGGCGTCGACGACGGCCTGATGTATCAGACCTTGCTCGGCGTAACCGGATCCGGCAAAACCTATACCATGGCCAATGTCATTGCGCGGCTGGGCCGGCCGGCGCTGGTGCTGGCTCCGAATAAAACGCTGGCAGCCCAGCTGTATTCTGAATTTCGAGAGTTCTTCCCGCGCAACGCAGTTGAGTATTTTGTTTCCTATTACGACTACTATCAGCCCGAAGCCTACGTACCGACGCGCGACCTGTTCATCGAAAAGGATTCATCCATCAATGAACATATCGAACAGATGCGACTTTCGGCGACCAAGAGTCTGCTTGAAAGACGCGATACGATTATTGTGGGAACGGTTTCCTGTATCTATGGTATCGGTAATCCGGGTGACTATCATGCCATGGTACTGGTTCTGCGCACGGGCGACAGAACGCCACGACAGGAAATCCTGGCGCGTCTGGTTTCCATGCAATATGAGCGTAATGACGTGGATTTTTCACGAGGCACTTTCCGGGTGCGAGGTGAAGTCATCGATATCTTCCCGGCCGAGAGTGCAGAACTGGCGGTGCGTCTGAGCCTGTTTGATGATGAACTGGAAAGCATCGATCTGTTCGATCCGCTCACCGGCAAAATTCGCCAGCGGGTTCCCCGATTTACGGTTTATCCGAGCTCGCATTATGTCACGCCGCGTGATACGGTGCTGCGTGCAATTGAAACCATCAAGGAAGAACTGCGCGACCGAACCAAATTTTTTGTGGACAACAATCAGCTTGTAGAGGCGCAGCGAATCGAACAGCGCACCCGCTTTGACATTGAAATGCTTCAGGAACTGGGGTTCTGCAAGGGCATCGAGAATTATTCGCGCCATTTATCGGGCGCGGCACCTGGCGAACCGCCTCCGACGCTGATTGATTACCTGCCTCAGGATGCGCTCATGTTTTTCGATGAGAGTCACTGGATGATGGGTCAGCTGCGCGCCATGTACCGCGGTGACCGTTCGCGCAAGGAGACTCTGGTCCAGTTCGGGTTCCGTCTGCCTTCGGCCATGGACAACCGGCCGCTAAAGATGGAAGAGTTCGAGCAACGTATCCGGCAAAGCATTTTCGTGTCGGCCACGCCGTCCGATTATGAAAACGAACATTCAGACAATGTGGTGCGACAGGTCGTGCGACCCACCGGGCTGGTCGATCCCATGGTCGAAGTTCGCCCCGCGCTGACGCAGGTAGATGACCTGCTGGGCGAAGCAAAGCTGCGTGTGGAGCTGGGCGAGCGTATTCTGGTGACCACGCTGACCAAGCGCATGGCCGAAGACCTCACCGATTATCTGACAGAAAACGGGATGAAGGTGCGCTACCTTCACTCGGATATCGACACGGTAGAGCGGGTGGAAATCATTCGGGATCTGCGACTCGGGCATTTCGATATCCTGGTCGGTATCAACCTGCTTCGGGAAGGCCTGGATATCCCTGAAGTCTCGCTCGTGGCGATTCTCGATGCAGACAAGGAAGGCTTTCTTCGCTCCGAGCGCAGTCTCATTCAGACCATAGGCCGTGCGGCCAGAAACCTGAATGGCAAGGCGATTCTTTATGCTGACAGAATTACCGATTCCATGCATCGCGCCATGGAGGAAACCGAGAAGCGACGCAACCTGCAGCTTGCTTTCAATGAGGAACACGGCATCACACCACAGGGTGTGCGCAAATCGGTGCGTGAAATGATAGATGGCGTCATTCAGGATGCCCCAGAGGTTCAGGCAGAAGAGGAAATTCGTCTGGAAGCACTGCTGATGGATGAAAAAGCGCTGGCCAGAGAAATCAGAAAGCTGGAAAAACAAATGCAGGATCACGCACGCAACCTTGAATTTGAACAGGCTGCTGCTGCCCGCGATCAACTCAATACGCTCAAGGAAAAGGTATTGCTTCGCTGAAACTTGGCTGGTGCGGCCGGTGAAGATTCAATCGGGTGTCTGGTTTTTCCTGGCGATTGAATAATTTATTCGGCAATATCGGCGGGTGTAAGCTGTCTATAAAACAGGTTATGATACAGTCCGTTTTTCAACAAGTCTGATCCGGCAAAAAATGCGAGTGAACTCCTTCAGCAAACAATTTATCGCGCTTATCGCTCTGGTAACGGTATTGAGCGTCATTATTGTTGGATATGTAGAAAAGCAGGTCGTAGAGGCTCCCGATGCACCGGTTCCCGCCAAACAGGCTGCTGAAGAAAAACATAACGAAGCGCTCATCAACTCGCTTACCAATATGACGCAGAGTGTTCGATTCCCGCTCAACGAACATTCCATCATCTATACCGGTTATATCATGGGTGCCGGGTATTCTTCCTATCAGTTTCGCGCGTTCAAAGACCAGAAGCTGAAGGTCAACCTCAAAGGCGATCCCTCTATCGAGCTGGCTTTGTTTGGTCAGGAAACCTATTCCTTGCAGCGCGACACCGAATATGTGATTCCATCCGAAGGATTATATGAATTGCGCGTGCTGTTCAAAACGGACATGGAATCGCGCCAGGAGCAGGCGGCCATTGCGCACAAGGCAACGCCAGTGCCCTATACAGTCACGATTAATCTGCAATAAGCGCCAGGCCAGGATCTATCCGCGAACGCTGCTAGAACGAATGATGCGTCTATAATGACGGCAAAAATGGCGCGGAAGGTCAGTCAGGTTCTTGTTGAACTATTCCCTGATGACAGCCGCGCCTGTCTACACTTAATTTGTCTTTGCCTGTTTTATTTGGCAGACTGTTTTTCTCCGCCCAGAGCCTCAACGAGTGCACCCAGCAATCCTGCCAGTTCGGCAGTCATCAGCGTCATGTCTGCGTCAAAACGCTCGTCATCGTCCATGGCTGAAAGGTCCTGATTTTCCTTGAGAATATCCAGCGGGGCGATACGCTTGATAATCAGGTTGTCTGCCAGAACAAAGGAAATACGGTCTGACCAGGTCAGAGCCAGTTTGGTACATTGTTTCCCGGACTGAATATGCTTTTGCACGTCTTCTTTTTCGGGACTCTGGCGTACGTAGCGGATAGTGGCCTTGTTCTCTGATGAAGACTGCAGTTCGGTATCCTGATCGATGGAGAACATGGCAGGCGCTTCGTCTGCAAGCAGCCATTCGGTCATGGCAGCAGCCGGAGATTGTTCGGTATAAAGGCTTTTCAGGGGCAGGGGATCAATGACCTTGGCCAGCGCGCCAATCACTTCGTCGGCCTTGGTAGCGGATGCTGCATCAATTACCAGCCAGTGATTGCGCGTATCGATCCACACGCGGGTATCACGGAAAATGCTGAACGCTTTGGGCAACAGGGTTTCTGTTACCTGTTCCTTGATTTCGCGCATTTGCTTGCGACCAGGTTTGTACCCTTGTTGTTCTTCGATTTCCTGGGCGCGGGCACGCGTAAACTGGTTGATGACCGTTGCCGGCAGCAGCTTTTTCTCTGTGCGCAAAGAGAGAAGGTATTGTCCGCTAATCGCGTGCGCCAGCATGCCGTTTTCCCTGGCGGGGACCCATCCCATGCTGTTCATATCCGATTTATTGCCAGGAACGAAGGCGCCTTTTGCAAGCTTCTCTTCGAGCTCTTCCTGCGTGGGTTTCCAGTCGGCAGACAGCCGGTAAACGCTCAGATTCTTAAACCACATACTTTTACGCCAAAAGCGACCATTGTACCGGCTATCCAGGATGCAAGCACGTCACCGCGGCAGCGACAACCGTAAAATATTGTGGCTTTTGCCGCGCCAGCCAAACGCGACTTGCAGGGGGAGCGATCCATGGGGGGCGCCGGAAACAGGAACAGGGTTTCGTCAGGTACAGTTCAAGAGCACGGCGACATAGATGAACAGGTACGGTGTTATTGCACAGTCGAAAAAAAACCTGCCACGAGGGCAGGTTAATACGGGTTTCAGTGCTGCAAATAACTTACGGGGTGCAACACTGGCTGATACTGGCGAAACGTCAAAAGGGGATTGAAACTTGCCGTTTCGTCACCATCGGTTGCGACTATAAAGCTTTCGCTCTGACAATGTCCTGAATCAAATTGGTATGGAAGAAACACTGAGAAAAAAACTTTACACAAAACAGGACTACTGGGTAAATATACAGTATAATCGATCTCGATCATGCCTGTTGATCGTGAGTACAATAGCTGTACGCAGGAACAAAGTTGGAACAAAGTTATTACCGGCAGCCAAAAATGGCAGTATCGGCAGCGCACTGGCTCCTATGCAGGCCAGGTATGTTAAAAATGCTGCTCTTTCGGTTTTTCCCACTTTGATTTCCCGCAGTTAACAACTATATTGCGACATCAGGTTTTTCCATTTAGTCACAAGGACCCTCCATGGACGACAAGCAATCCAAAGCCGCCAGCGCCGATCGCGCCAAGGCGCTCAGTGCAGCACTTTCTCAAATTGAAAAACAGTTCGGCAAAGGCTCTGTTATGCGCTACGGCGATAACGAAGTGGAACATGACATACAGGTTGTGTCCACCGGTTCGCTGGGTCTGGACATCGCTCTGGGAGTGGGTGGTTTGCCGCGCGGCCGGGTTATTGAAATTTACGGTCCGGAATCTTCCGGTAAAACCACGCTCACGCTACAGGTCATTGCAGAAATGCAAAAAATTGGCGGAACGTGTGCGTTTATCGATGCCGAACATGCGCTCGATGTGCAGTATGCCTCACGCTTAGGAGTCAATCTGTCAGATCTGCTTATTTCGCAACCCGATACCGGCGAACAGGCATTGGAAATTACCGATGCGCTGGTGCGCTCCGGTTCCGTCGACCTGATTGTTATCGACTCGGTCGCGGCGCTGGTGCCACGTGCAGAAATTGAAGGTGATATGGGCGACAGTCTGCCTGGCCTGCAGGCTCGCCTTATGAGTCAGGCACTGCGTAAGCTCACCGCCTCTATCAAGCGTACTAACTGCATGGTGATCTTCATCAACCAGATTCGCATGAAAATTGGTGTCATGTTCGGCAGTCCGGAAACAACCACAGGCGGAAATGCACTCAAGTTTTACGCATCTGTCCGTTTGGATATCCGCCGTACCGGCTCCATCAAGAAAGGCGATGAAGTCATTGGTAACGAAACCCGTGTCAAAGTCGTCAAGAACAAGGTGTCGCCACCGTTCAAGCAGGCAGAATTTGACATTATGTACGGCAGCGGCATTTCTCGCGAAGGCGAAATCATTGATCTCGGCGTTCAGGCTGGTGTTGTGGACAAGGCCGGTGCCTGGTTCAGCTACAGTGGCACACGAATTGGTCAGGGCAAAGACAATGTCCGTGAGTATCTGAAAGAACATCGGGACATGGCCGTGGAAATTGAAAATCGTGTGCGCGAAAATATGGGTATCATTGCACGCGCCCAGGAGTTTACCGCAGACCCTGAAGATGCGGCCCAGGCTGCAGAAGCCGATGAGTGATCACCTATTGATCGCAGTGGATGATCGCTGCGATGGGTCGCTGTAGATGATCACCTTTATGATCACCTTTATGATCACCTTTAGTTTCTCGTCTTTAGTGTCCTGATTCATCTATGATTGGTCTGCGAGTCATCCATGAGTGATTTTATCCAGGGGCAGGGCAGACGCGGCCAGGGTCGTAGCCTGCTGTCCCGTGGTATTGCTTATTTGTCCAGGCGCGAGTATTCAGAATATGAACTCCGAAAGAAGCTCGCGCCTTACGCAGAAAGCCCTCAGGAACTGGACACGGTGATGGAGCGGCTGAAGAAAGAAAACTGGCAGTCTGACAGTCGTTTTCTTCAGGCGACCACCAATGTCGCGTCCAGCAAATGGGGTACCATGCGCATCGCGGCAAAATTGCGTCAGCATCAACTGCCCGATGATCAGATCCAGGAAGCGGTCAGTCATCTGCAGGAATCGGAACTTGAGCGGGCAAGGGCGGTCTGGGAGAAAAAATTCAAAGGCCAGGTCTACAGCACGCCCCAGGAATATGCCAAGCAGGCAAGATTCCTGATCAGTCGTGGCTTTTCTTCCGATGTCGTCAATAAAATTGTCCGTTCCCCAACGGAAGAGTAAAGCGCCCCTTATTTCGAAAAAGGGGCGTCTCCTAATCTCCGCGGCTCATAGCTTAGGACGTCGATACCCGCCTGGCACACCTTCTTGAGAAAGAACGAACTGCCATAGCTGGTTGGCGCGAGCCCGGAACGAACCGGCGCAAATCAGCAGGTAGTAACGCCACATTCGGTAGAAACGGTCGGAATATTGGGCTGCATGTTTTTCCCAATGCTTTTCAAAATTCGCATGCCACGCCATCAGCGTCTTATCGTAATCTGCGCCGAAATTATGTAGGTCTTCTATCAGAAACAAGCCTTCGGTTGCGTCCGCGACCTGCCCAATGACAGGAATCTCACCATTAGGGAAAATATATTTATGGATCCACGGATCAGGATCGTGATCGCGATAAACGCCGCCAATGGAATGCATTAAAAACAGCCCGTCGTCCTTCAGATTGCGGCGTGCGGCTTCAAAATACGTGCGATAGTTTTTTCTGCCGACGTGCTCAAACATGCCCAGGCTGACAATTCGGTCATACTTGCCCTGTAAATCGCGATAATCCTGCAGTACGAATTTTACGGGCAGACCTTCGCACATTTTTTGTCCGTACTCGGCCTGTTCCTTGGAGATGGTAATGCCGGTGCATTCGACACCGTAGCGTTCTGCGGCAAAGCGCATGAAGCTGCCCCAGCCGCAACCAATATCCAGTACCGTCATTCCGGGCTTCAGCCCCAGTTTCTGGCATACCGGGTCCAGTTTTGCTTCCTGGGCTTCGTCCAGCGTCGTTGCCTGATCCCAATAGCCGCAGGTGTAAGTCATGCGGGCATCAAGCATGTCGCGGAAAAACTCATTGCCCAGGTCATAGTGCTTTTCACCCACTTCCCACGCCTTGCTGCGGGTCTGGTTATTCACAAACTTCGCACGCAGAACATGAAATAAGGTTGATGCTGTTTTTACTTTTTCATCGATGCGATGGCGTAGCAGGCGGGAAATCAGTTCGTCGATCTGATCGCATTCCCATTGCCCGTCCATGTAGCTTTCGCCAAGTCCAAGGCTCCCCTGTGCCAGTATGCGGTCTGCGGCTTTGTCGTCAATGAGACGAATGTCCCAGGGCGCATTTCCGTTAATTGTTATTCCCGCCAATGCAGCAAGTTTTCCAAGGTGCTCCACGGACGCTGACTGTTGACTACCCACTGCCATTTTCCTGCTCCTGTCATCTACTGAAACTCACAGAAATAAACGCAACGCGCTACAACATAGAAAAAATTGATGTTCTTGCGCATAGCAATATTTTTTCCCTAAAGGGAATATATATCTTGGGCGCATTGCTTTGCAAGCCAAAATCGACGCGGGTATTAAATTTACAACTGTCATATTGTGATCAAGCCATACGAATTCCCGCCAAATGTTTGAACGAAATTTCTTTTGCAAGATCAATGAACGCCTGTACATACGGCGTTTGTCTGTCTTCGGCCCGGATGGCAGCGTACAGGGTACGCCAGATTCCGGGAGCCTCTCCCAGATGAACAATTCGCAACCAGTCCTGCGCCTGGTATTCGGTGAGCGCCCAGTTGGGAAGTGCTGCAACGCCGCGATTGCTATTGACCAGCTGAATAATCATTGGCGTCAGTTCCGACTTGCGTATGGAGGCAGGTTCAACCCCGGCAGGATCAAGAAAGGCGGTAAAAATATCCAGTCTTTGTTCCTCCACCGGATAAGTAATCAATACCTGGTTTGCCATGTCTGCAGGCTTGATGAATCGTTTGCGCGCCAGTGGATTATCCGATGCAACAGCAAGTACCAATTCGTATTTGAACAGAGGGACATATTCCACAGATTCATCAGCAACCGGGTCGGAAGTGATGACCAGGTCCAGGTCTCCGCGCATCAGTGCGGGAATGGGGGCGAACGAAAACGCCGCGGACAGATCCAGCGAGATGTCCTGCCACTGCAGCCGGAAGGCATCCAGAGTGGGCATCAGCCATTGAAAACAGGAATGGCATTCGATTGCAAGATACAGTCTGCCCGTACTGCCTGAAGCCAGTTTCTGCATTTCCCGCTCGGCGCTGCGGATTCGCGGCAGGATATCGTCGGCCAGTGTCAGCAGTCGCAGCGCGGCGGTCGTAAATCGTGCCGGACGGGTGCGACGATTGAGCAGGTTCAGATTGAGTCTGCTTTCCAGTTCGCGAATTTGATGTGACAACGCAGATTGCGTGACCGACAGTCGTTCAGCTGCGTCCTGCAGATTGCCGGCCTGGCGTATGGCCACCAGTGTCTCAAGATGTTTAACTTCAATCATGTCAGTGTCAGTGGCTAATAGGTAATGATTGCGTACCCGTTATTGCATGGAATCAGAACGCAGGCGGGCACGACACTTATGGGTCGGAAGACATTCCTGCACAGAAGGCAACATGTCTGGCTGCAAAAGCGTCTGGCTGCAACAATGGCAGGTTGCTTATACCCATATTATGCGGCTAAATAAGCCGACATATCATGAAGATGGATGCTTTCATGAATAAATCTAATATTAACAAGATGAATTTATTGCGCAAGCAAGCAGGGGTCAAGGCACAATCTGTTTACTTCAATTAAACCTGCAGTAAGCGCCGGCATGTCGTCATTCAGCATAACCCGGCGTGCATTAATGAGTTAACAGAGAGCAATATGGCACTAACACATAATCTTGGATTTCCCCGTATCGGCGTCAAACGAGAACTGAAGAAGGCGCTGGAGGCTTACTGGGCAGCACAGTCAGATCGTGCAGAACTGGAGGCCACCGCGAAATCACTGCGTCAACGTCACTGGGCCGTTCAGCATGATGCGGGCAATGCCTTTGTCACGGTGGGCGATTTTGCCTGGTACGACCACATTCTGGAATGGACCACAACACTTGGTGTTGTTCCTGCACGTTTCAACCAGCCTGAAGGCGAACAGGTGGAACTGGATACGCTGTTCAGAATGGCTCGTGGCCGTGCACCTACCGGAGAGCCGGCAGCCGCTTGTGAGATGACCAAATGGTTTGACACCAATTACCACTACATCGTTCCGGAACTGGAAGCTGACCAGAATTTTTATCTGGCAAGAACCAGTCTGTTTGATCAGATCGAAGAAGCGCAGGCGCTGGGTTACAAGGTCAAACCTGTAATTCCCGGTATTCTGACTTACCTGTGGCTGAGCAAAGGTCCAGCGTTCTCCAGCGCAGACGACGAAGCCAAATTGGCTCTGATTCCAAAACTGGTTGCGATTTATCGCGAGGTGCTGGCCCGCTTCGCAAAACTGGGCGTCCAGTGGGTTCAGGTTGACGAGGCAGCGCTGGTACTGGATATGCCTTCTGCATGGCAGCAGGCGTATAAGCAGGTTTACGCAGAACTCTCGAAAGAGCCCGTGAAAATTCTGCTGGCAACCTATTTCGGCGATGTAGCAGACAATACTGATCTGCTGGTCAGTCTGCCTGTTGCGGGCGTGCATTTTGATCTTGTGCGTGGCAAAGCGCAGCTTGCCCGTGTTCTGCCTGCCTGGCCTGCCGATCGCGTCCTGTCTGCCGGTGTTATCAGCGGCCGGGACGTGTGGCGTACCGACCTGGATCAGGCTGCCACCTTGCTGGAAGAGGCTGGCAAGAAGCTGGGCGAGAATTTGTGGATTGCGCCGGCATCGTCTCTGCTGCATGTACCTGTTGACCTGAGCGAAGAGACACAGCTGGATGAAGAGGTCAAAAGCTGGCTGTCATTCGCGGTACAGAAACTCGATGAACTGCGCCTGCTTGCTGCCGTTCTCAATGGTTCGGCCACAGAAGCAGATAAAGCAGCGCTGGAGAAACAGCGTGCCGCACTGGCAGAGCGCAAGGTGTCTCGTCGCATTCACAATCCTGCCGTGACGACAAGGGTGCATGAAGCTGCCAGTATTTCCCGGCAGCGCACACCGTTTGCCGAGCGTATCGTCAAGCAGCGCGAAGCGCTGGGATTGCCCGATTTTCCCACCACGACTATCGGTTCCTTCCCGCAGACGCCCGAAATCCGCAAGCTGCGCCGCGACTGGAAGGCCGGCGCCATTTCCGACAGCAAATACGAAGAAGCCATCCGCGATGAAATTCGCGAAGTCGTCAAATTCCAGGAAGAGGCCGGTCTCGACGTTCTGGTTCATGGCGAACCCGAGCGCAATGACATGGTGGAATATTTTGGCGAGTTGCTGGCTGGTTTCGCCTTTACGCAAAATGGCTGGGTACAGAGTTACGGCTCACGCTGCGTGAAACCGCCAATCATCTATGGTGACGTTGCACGCCTGATTCCAATGACGGTCGAGTGGACTGCCTTTGCGCAGTCCCTGACAGACAAGCCAATGAAGGGAATGCTGACCGGACCGGTCACTGTCCTGCAATGGTCGTTCGTGCGCGATGACCAGCCACGCCAGGCAACCTGCCTGCAACTGGCACTGGCCTTGCGTGACGAAGTGGTGGATCTGGAAAAAGCCGGCATCCGAGTGATTCAGATTGACGAACCGGCATTCCGCGAAGGTCTTCCTTTGCGCCGGGCAGACTGGCAGACCTATCTGGACTGGGCAGTGGATTGCTTCCGAGTCAGCACCTCCGGGGTTGAAGACACCACACAGATCCACACCCATATGTGCTATTCCGAGTTCAATGACATTATTGAGTCCATCGCTGCCATGGATGCGGACGTGATCACCATTGAAACCTCCCGCTCTAACATGGAGCTGCTTGAAGCCTTTGAGCGCTTTAACTATCCAAACGATATCGGACCAGGTGTTTACGACATCCACTCGCCCAATGTGCCCGATCGCGAATGGATGATTCAGCTGATGAAAAAAGCAGCCAGCAGGCTCGATCCCAAGCAACTGTGGGTCAATCCGGACTGCGGCCTGAAGACCCGCCAGTGGCCTGAAACCCGCAGCGCACTGGTTGAAATGGTGCAGGCTGCGAACGCATTGCGCGCTGCTTTCTGATCGATTACGTTTACCAACCTTTGCCACAGGTGCCCCGGTTTCCGGAGCCCTGTGGTTTTTTTTGCCTGAACGACGGAGGTCTTTTCATTGCGGGCTTGTCCGGCCGTTTTTTGCCATGCAGCAAATTTCACGGATTATCAGATTTCTGCGGCGAGGGCCGGGGCGAGTACGCTATACTTTATTGGTTTACCGATCAATTCAACCAGCCAATCATTCGGACATGTCCCTGGGTTCCTCGGCTCGCAAGCCTATACACACCCGCAGCATTACCATGAATTCCTTTCTTCGGGAGGATGGCCTGTGGGAGCTGGAAGCGAATCTGGTCGACGTCAAGGCATATGATTTTCCGACAAAGCAAAGTGGTCTGCATCGGGCAGGAGATCCTGTTCACGATATGACCATTGTCCTGCTTGTCACCCGGGACGGCGCTATCACGGATGTCCAGGCCCGGTATGCGGCGGCGCCCTATGGGCCGGCCTGTATGGCGATTGAAGAGGCCTACCGCGGTCTGATCGGCTTGCATCTGCTGCGGCAGTTTCGCAATGCCGTGCGTGAACGGTTTGGGCGTATCGATGGCTGTACGCATATGTCGGAGCTCGTTGTACTGCTGCCAACGGTTTTTGTACAAAGTCTGTCTGCACAGCGGCGCGAGCAGGCCCAGCAGGCGGGCAGAAAGCCCTTTCAACTGGACGGCTGCCACGCGCTTGCACTTACTTCGCCTACGGTGAGGGAGTTTTATCCAGAGTGGTATGTCGAACAAAGGGATGGCAGCAAACGCAAGGTCAGACAGTCATGATGCTGTCTCCTGAGTCCGACAGTCATATTTCGTGTGCTCGCTGGGTGCTGCTGGCTGAGCATTTGTTTTTTTTATCCTACGCTAATAGGTAATACATGAAGATCCATGAGTATCAAGGCAAAGAGCTGCTGAAAAAATTCGGCGTCACCGTGCCTCGCGGCATTCCCGCATTTTCCGTAGACGAAGCGGTTGCCGCTGCAGAGAAACTCGGTGGCCCGGTCTGGGTTGTCAAAGCACAGATTCACGCGGGTGGCCGTGGCAAGGGCGGCGGTGTCAAGCTGGCCAAATCCATCGATGAAGTCCGCCAGCTGTCTTCCGAGATTCTGGGTATGCAGCTTGTGACGCATCAGACGGGCGCAGAAGGTCAGAAAGTGAACCGCCTGTTGATCGAAGAGGGTGCGGACATCAAGAAAGAGTATTACGTTGGTATCGTTACCGACAGGAACACTCAGCGCGTCTGCGTCATGGCATCCAGCGAAGGTGGTATGGATGTAGAGGAAGTGGCCGAGAAAA
>JBEBTQ010000043.1:0-14083 GCA_040393685.1 Advenella kashmirensis
TTCCATGGCGGTGGTGCAGCTGTCTCCCAGCATGAATGAAGGGAGCCTCGCCAAGGGCTTTACATTGCCCAAAGGCACCGTGATGCGCGGACGGATCCCGAAAGCAGAGCAGACGCCTTGCGAATTTGTGACGGGTCACGCCTTGACTCTGTGGCCATTGCAGGTGACGTCAGCGGAGTTATCGGGTGTACCGCCTGATCTGCCGCTCAAGCGTATGAATCTGAACAACCGCAATCAGCCCGTTCGCAGTTCGCTCAGAATTCGCCTTGAGATCAAGGGCGGCGTCAAACTGCATGAATTCAAGCTGGATCAGCTGGTATTTCATTTGAATGGCCAGGACATTCATATGCAGCGCCTGCTGGAGCTCATCATGGGGCATACCGTGACTGTGCTGTGCCATGACGCCGAGAAACCCGTCAAATGGGTCAATCGCATTCAGGCCAAGGATGTTCGCCATGAAGGCTTCGACAGCGATCAGGCATTGCTGCCGGCAGAAGCGCGCATCTTCCAGGGCTATCGCATCATTCAGGAATATTTCGCCTTCCCGTCGCGCTTCATGTTCTTCAGCGTCAACAATATGCAGAAAGCGCTCAAGCTGCCTGCAGATGTCGTGGAAAGCAGTGCCAATGCCCCGGGTGGCAAGGAAATGCGCGCCTTCGAACTGACCTTTTTGTTTGACGAAGCCATGCCTGAACTGGAAGGCAACGTTACCGCCGAGAATCTGGCGCTGCACTGCACACCGGTCATCAATCTGTTCCCCAAAAAGGCAGACCGGATCACCGTTGCGCCTAACACCCATGAGTATCACCTCGTTGTGGACCGGACGCGTCCGCTGGATTTTGAGGTGTATAACGCGGGGAGGGTGACTGGTTATTCGAATCTGACCGATCAGAATGAAAAGGAATTCAGGCCGTTTTTCGGATCGCTGGGCAGTGATACCGATGATTATGGCGCCTATTATTCCATGCGCAGAGAACCCCGTTTGCTGTCGGATATTGCAACGCGCAATGGCGCCCGCACGGGGTATATCGGAAGTGAAGTATTTATTTCACTTGTGGATAAGCATCAGGCCCCGTTTTCGGAAGATTTGCGTCATCTGAGCGTGGACGTTCTGTGTACCAATCGCGATCTACCCATGCTAATGCCGGTAGGCCAGAAGAACGATCTGGCTCTGCGCGTCTCCGCACCAATCGAAGGTATCAAGATTCTGCGCGGCCCGTCCCGACCCCGGCCTGCCCTGGCTCAGGGGGCGTACGCCTGGCATCTGATCAGCCATTTGGGGCTCAATTACCTCAGTCTGATTGATTTGGATACAGAAAAAGGCGCACAAACGCTGCGCGAAATGTTAAAAATATATGCAAATATCGCTGATCCGGCGATTGCCAGGCAGATTAATGGCGTTCGTCATGTCCGGGTAGAGCCTGTGCATCACCGTCTGCCCGTACCCGGCCCGATCGTTTTTGGTCGTGGCGCCCGCATCCATCTGGAGGTGGACGAGGGAGCATTCTCCGGTGTCAGTCCCTATCTTTTTGGCGCGGTGCTCGAGCAGTTTTTCGCCCGGCACGTGTCCATCAATATGATGTCTGAACTCGTGCTGTCAACCATGCAGCATGGCGAAGTGGCACGCTGGAAGCCCCGCATGGGCGCCCGGCCTGCCGTCTGAGTCAGACTGCACGAAGTTGAATAACCGTCAAAGGAAATAACATGTCTTCAGTTGCCCAGCCAAAAACCTATCCCGTTTATGATCCGGTACATCTTATCGGTACGGTTAAAAAACAGGATGAACAGGAATTTGTTGTCGAATGTGATGGACACGAATGGAAATGCCGGCGGGCAGCAAGCTGCCTGCTGCAGCCACAGATCGACGACACCGTCCTTATCAGCGGACCGGAGCGCGACCGCGTTTATCTGATCGCCGTCATTGAGCAGGCGCAGCAGAATCAGTCCCAATTCAGCGTACCGGGCGAACTGACCATCTCAGCAGAATCCATCAACATCCAGAGCGTGGCTGGCATGCAATTGCAGGGCGGCAGCGAACTGGCGATGAACTCGGAACAGCTGAAGCTCAATGCCAGAAAAGGCGAATGCGTGGTCGACGAAATGCAATACACCGGCCGCGAAGTCAAATCCACGGTGGGCATGATGCGCATTATCGGACGTGTATATGAATCCATCATGGACCGCCTGTCCTTCATGAGCCGCACTTCCTTCAAAATCACAGAAGAAGTCGAACACATGCGCGCCGGCACCATCGATTATCAGGCGGAACAATCTGCGCGATTGCATTCGAAATACACCATGGTCACCGCAAAAGACCTGGTCAAGGTTGACGGCAAGCAGATTCATATGGGGTAAAGTGAAGGGGCGGTACATACCCCCGACACACATCCTTAATGCAGCGTATTCTTCAGAAAAGCCTGCAATCGCGGATTTTTCTCGTTGCCGAAAAATTCTGATGGACTGGCGCTCACCAGAATTTCACCTTGATTCATGAAATTGATTTGTGTGGCAACCTCGCGGGCAAAGGCCATTTCGTGAGTGACACATATCATGGTGATCCCCGTATCTGCGAGATCTACCATCGTATCAAGCACTTCTTTTACCATCTCGGGGTCGAGTGCAGAAGTTGGCTCATCAAACAGAATAATCTCCGGGTTCATGCAGAGCGCACGCGCGATTGCAACCCGCTGTTTCTGGCCACCTGAAATCCGGCTGGGGTACTGGTGCTGCTTGTCTATCAGACCAACGCGTTCCAGATACTTTCGTGCAATATCCTCGGCTTCCTTTTTATCTGTCTTGTTCACGGAAATCTGCGCGAGTGTGCAATTGTCGAGCACAGTCAGATGAGGAAAGAGATTGAACTGCTGAAATACCATGCCAACGTATTGCCTTATCCTATATAAGGATTCTTCGCAGTCCAGCGCAATTCCCTTGACCTCCAATGATCCCATTTGAAAAGGCTCCAGGCCGTTGACGCATCGTATGAGAGTCGATTTTCCCGAGCCCGATGGTCCGCAAATCACCAACCGCTCACCCTTGGCGACAGACAGTGAAATATTCTTTAGCGCATGAAACTCGTCATACCACTTATTCAATCCATTAATGCTGATAACTTCATTCATGATTTGACTCCATGTTTCACGTAACGTGCTAGTGCAATATCTTTCCAAGAAAATCCTTGACCCTCTCATGCTTTGGATTTTCAAAAAACTCGCCAGGCGCATTTGTTTCGAGTATTTCACCGCGATCCATAAAGACGATCTTGTTGGCCACATCCCTGGCAAAACTCATCTCGTGCGTAACAACAATCATGGTCATACCCTGGCTGACAAGCTCTTTCATGACCGCCAGTACTTCCCCTACAATTTCGGGATCCAGTGCGGATGTTGGCTCGTCAAACAGCATGATGTCGGGATGCATGGACAGTGCACGCACAATGGCAACGCGTTGCTGTTGTCCGCCTGAGAGCTCGGCCGGCATGGAGAGCGCTTTATGCTTAAGCTGGACACGATCTAGCAGCTCGAGTGCCATATTCTCAGCTTCTTCCTGAGAATATTTCCCTCGTAATACGGGTGCGAGAGTCATATTCTTCAATACTGTGAGATGAGGAAAGAGGCCATAGTCCTGGAATACCATGCCAACGTGGTGTCTGAGGTTTGACCAGTCTTTCGGAGTTTTGGCATCATAGGTGGTGCCTTTCATCCGAACCGTGCCTTCGTACGGCATTTCCAGTCCATTGAGACAGCGCACTAAAGTACTTTTCCCGGAACCACTGGGTCCGATAACCACCAGTACCTCTCCTTTATCCACATTCAGATCAATCCCCTTGAGAACCTGGGTGCTGCCGTAACGCATGCTGATGCCCTGCAGGGTGAGTAATGACGATTGTGAATGTGTCATGATTGAGCCAGTTCAGTTGTCAATTGACGTCGCTGCTGTCTGGATTCACCAAGTGCCTGTTTTCGTGATTCATTTTTCCTGTTATCCAGGGACAGGGTTTCAAGTCCGTGCTCAATGGTCCTTTTGACCGACGTGGGAGCTGGTCCGCCGCGCTCCCGCCTTTTGACGCTGTAGGATGGATCCAGGCTGTTGACCACCGTTTCGCTGCTTAGCGACGTCTGGCTTCCGGTTTGGTCCAAAGCTGCGCGATTGACCATTTCCGCGGTAATCTGGTCGGCGGGCCGATTGTCATCCATGGCTTCACGCACAACGGCGCCGACAACATGATGTGCCTGACGAAATGAAATGTCGGCTTCATAAACCAGGGCATCCGCAAGATCCGTGGCTGAGCAGAAATTCCTGCTCGCCCGGTTCAGCATGTCGGTTTTTCTGGGTGACGCGGTCGCAATCACCTGCTTCAGCAGTTCCAGTCCATATTGGCATTCCTGAATCATTTCAGGGAATCCGGCGATACTTTCCCGATTGGCATCTCCTGTATGTGAAAAATTGGTGCCTTTCAGAGACGCTATCGCACCGGTGAAAAGGCCAAGTACCTTGCCCGCGCGTCCCTTCAGATACTCAAGTACAACCGGATTCTTCTTCTGAGGCATGATGCTGGATGTGCCTGCAATGGAATCAGGGAAATGAATCAGGCTAAATTCATCGGTACTCCAGACGAAATAGTCTTGTGCAATCCTGCTCCAGGTGGTGGCAAGCAGTGTCAGAGAGGCCATTATTTCAAATATGAAATCACGAGAGGCGACGGCGTCAAGCGTATTGTCTATGAAACCCGGAAAGCCCAGCAACCTGGCGGTTTCATCACGATCGATGTCAAACGGGGTACCGGCAAAGGCGCCGGCGCCTAGCGGCGATAAATTGGTATGTTCATACGCCTGCGCAAGGCGCTGACTGTCGCGTTCCAGTGCCTGGGCAATACCGGCAAGATAAAAACCGTAGGTAATGGGTTGCGCTGGCTGCAAATGGGTATACCCTGGCATGACAGTATCAACGTATTTTGACGCCTGTTCCAGTGTGGTCAAACGCAGACTTGCCAACGTATCGAGCAGGGAAATGATCTGGTCGCGGGCAACCAGCCGATCAATGGTTGCCAGAATATCGTTTCGGCTGCGCGCGGTATGCAAACGACCGCCGACATCTGGTTCAGTCAACGAAATCAGATGCGCTTCATAATTGAAATAAGCGTCTTCACGTTGGGGGTCCAGGGCCACTTTTTCAGGACCATCTTTGTCCATCTGCAGGATCGCACTTGCGAGCTTGCTGGCGACTTCATGTGATACCAGCTTCTTGCTGTGGAGCATAAGCAGGTGAGCCTCATTGATTTCCGTCAGATATGGAAACGCTGCATCAAAGCTTGCCAGCCGGGGAAGGTAGATGAGATTGCATACTTCAGCTGCGGTTTTCTCTGTTAGCCGACGACTGACTTTGGATTCATTCTGAATTGCCTGTTCCATAATCTAAACCTTTAAACAAAATTGTGATATTTACACTTGATCAGTGCGGATTCGTAATGGGCTATTCAAGCGTCGCTCGAGGTAACGACTCAGCCACGTCAATAGCGAACATATGACGAAATAGATAAGCAAAACGCAGACATAGACATTGAATGCGGGCGTGGATCCACCCATGATCGTGCTGCGTTCAACAATAATCTGGCTCACTTTTAGAAATTCACTGACCCCGACCAGCGCGCCCAGCGAAGTCGCCTGTACGAGCAGAGTCAAAAGACCCGTAAACGGAGGAATGATCGCTTTCAGTGCCTGGGGAATGATGATGTGCCGATAGGTTTCATAGGTGCTCAGACCCAATGCCCAGGCGCTGTTCCATTGATGGGTGGGGATGGAAAGGATGCCTCCGCGCACAATTTCAATGCCATTTGCACTTCCCCACAAAGTCAATCCTATCGTGACAGCCCAGAATGGGCTGAGCTGTATATCGAACAAGGGCAAAACAAAATAGATGCAGAATATATTCACAACCAGTGGTATGGCCCTGAAAAATTCCATATACAGATAAATCACAGCGTGCAGAACGCGATTCTTCAATGTAAACAGGACGCCGAGAATGCCCGAGATAATCGTGGAAAACAGCAAGGTCGTCAGCGCCAGTGTTATCGTCAGCTGCAATCCCTTTAGAACGAAAACATAGTTGTCCAATAACGCGTTCATAGCTTATCTCCGAAAGGGAGCTTGCAACCGATGCTCCATCTGCCGTACAACAAGACTGATCACAATCACCAGAATCAGATAGATGGCACCAATGGCAGCAAACATTTCAATTGCCCTGAAATCGGTTGCGATTCTGTCGGTTGCAACAAAAGTCAGCTCAGCAAATCCGATGGCCTGCAGATAGGATGAGTTCTTCAACAGCGAAATCGATGTATTGAGCATCGAAGGCAGACTGCTTCTGATGGCAATTGGAATGGCGATTAATCGCAGGTAGCCGAAGGGTTTGATATTCAGCGCACTGGCTGCTTCAAGCATGCCTTTTTCTACGGAAACCAGACCTCCGCGTATATTCTCAATCTGGTAAGCGCCGGCCCACAACGACAGGCACAGAACGCCTGACCAGAATAAAGAGAGACTGATGCCAATGGAAGGCAGTCCATAGAAAATGAAGAAGAGCTGCACCAGAATAGGCGTGTTGCGTATCAGCTCCACATATCCTACGACGATTGGAATAAGCGGTTTGATTTTCAATTGACGGATTCCTGCACCGACAATGCCAATGAGGGTCGAAAAGAGAATCCCCAGCAGGCTGACTTGAACCGTTTTCCACAAACCATCAACGAGTGCAGGCCACTGGGTAATCAGGTATGCCCAATCAAAAGTCATGATCAGTCCTGCGATTACTTGCGATCAGGACGAGGTGACTGGAATACATCAACGTAATAGGGACGTATTTCTTCAGGAACCCATTTGTTCACCCAGCCGGCAAACAATTTCTCGTTGCGCATGCGTTCAACCGCTGCATCCAGATAGGCTTTCCATTCTGGCTCATTTTTGCGCAGACCCATTGCTGCATCTGAAAGCTGGTAAGGGTCATCAACAACGCGCAGCCCCTTATCATTCGCGGCAATCACCACAAGCGTTGCAGCATCGTGAGCATAGGCGTCCGCACGCTTCTGCTTGAGCGCCTGCAGCGAATCTGCTGCAGTGTTCAATCGCAAGGTTTTCACGTCCGGCATATTGTCCTCGAACCATTTAGCCTGAACAGACCCTTTGGGTACGGCGACTGTCTTGCCTGCCAGCTCTGCGATTTTCTTGACATCACTATCTGCGCGAGTGAGTACACCACTGGCTCCCCAGCGATACGGAATACTGAAGTCGATGACACGTGATCGTTCAGGCGTAACGCCAAGCGTTGCAATCAGCAGATCGACGCGTTTTCCTGCAAGCTGAGGAATGCGGTTCTCAGCCGTAACGCAAGAGAACTGCACCTTTTGCTTGTCTCCGTATATCCATTCGGCCAGCTGCCTGGCCATATCGGTTTCGACACCAGCAAAATCACCTTTGGAATCCTGAAATCCATATGGTGGCTGATCGCAGCGAACGCCAACATTCAGCTTCGGCTTGTCAGCAATGTATGAGGGAACAGCCGGCATTTCAGCATGTGCTCCTCCCATTGCACCAAACATGGCGGCCCAGACTACTGATACGCAAAATGCGGTGCGTACATTTTTTTTTAAACCTGGCTTCATACATCGCTCCTAAAAGTAATTTGTCTTTGAGTAATTTGTCTTCGCTACTTTTGGGGCCTTGTGCTGGCTTACCTCGCGGCCTTGAATTGACTATAGTTTGCGCGCCCATATAAATCAAATCACAATATCGCTATAATCCATACGAAATTGATATATGCTCGTTTACGCGAACCAGGCCTTATTGACGCGATTACGCATGCCTGGAGACATGAATTTTTCATGTGGAGGGATCCATGCAGTTCAAGCAAGTCGAAGCATTCAGGGCAATTATCCTGACGGGGTCCATGACCGCTGCAGCAAGAGAACTTCACACCTCGCAGCCGAACATCAGCCGGCTGATAGCGCAGTTAGAACGTCACACGGGATTCAGTCTGTTCAGTCGGGTTGCCGGGCGACTAACGCCGACACCAGAGGCGCGGGCTTTTTTTCGAGATGTTGAGCGTGCGTTTGTTGGATTACAGGACATCAAGGCGTCAGCGCGTAACATTCGCAGACAGGGAATAGGCCATCTTCGCATCGCGGCCGTACCTTCAATCGCACTGACATTAATGCCAGGTGTGATGAAAATATTTGCCGAGAAATTTCCCGAGACTCGCTTATCGCTTTATGTGGGAGATTCAGGAACAGTGGCCCAATGGGTCACGTCCAGTTATTGCGATGTAGGTATCTCGGCATACGTAGACGACATGGCAGGGATGAGTCACGAGCGTATCGATACGCTCCAGGGTGTGGGTGTTGTGCCGAAAAATCATTCTTTGGCTCGTCTCAAACGACCGCTGAAAATCAGGGACTTCAAGGGGCAATCGTTTATCTCGCTGCATTCAGGAGATGGTACTCGACGCCATATCGATGCGCTATTTGTCAATCTGGATGAAGACTACCGGAAGATGTATTACGAATGTCGTTTTGCTGCGGCCATATGCAATATGGTAGGGCTTGGCATGGGCATCAGTATTGTGAATCCACTGGTGGCCAATAGTTGCAAGCATATGGGCATTGTCGTAAAAGACCTGGAGCCCAAGGTGCAATTTTCGTATTACATACTCACTTCAACCATCCATGTCACAAGTACCCTGGCTCTGGAAATTCATGAAATCCTCAAACGGGAATTGAAGCGAATCAAATAGGGTAGATTTTCTGGTTTTACGTGCCCTGAATGTAAAGACGCAGCCTTGAAAAACATCGTTTCCAGGCTGCGCCGTGTGTATGACAGGGATATGTGTGAATCTCTTTGTTTCGGATCTATTGGAAAACCGGCGAGGTCACTCCGCGTATATCGGAAATAGAACCCACCACATCAATGTCCGCCTGATGCTGCTCCCGGTTTCGCCATGAATGGCGGCTTGGTCAGCCACACCAGAAAAACCAGTCCGACAAACAGCCAGCCCAGTCCCCAGAACACTTCGTTGAAGGATATCTGCAACGCCTGCTGATTAATCAGATTATTGATATTGGCGGCGGCAATTTCTGTTGTTTCTCCATACTTCTTGAGTGCCTCTACCGCCGTCGGATTATAGACATTAATATTTTCCGATAATTGGGCGTGATGGATCACGGTACGGTGGTCCCAGAGAAACGTTGTGATCGATGCAGAAAAGCTGCCTCCCAGTACCCGAAGGAACGCGGCCAGGCCTGAGCCCGCGGCAATTTCATCCGGCCGTAGATCTGACAGCAGAATGGTCAGCACCGGCATGAAGAAGAATGCAACACCCAGACCCAGCACCAGTTGCGTCATGGCAATGTGCATATAGTCCAGATCGGTGGTGAAATCGGCACGCCAGAACGAGGTAAAGGACATCACAATGAATGACATGGACGCAAGAATGCGCAGGTCAATTCGGTTGGCATATTTGCCCACAATCGGCGCCAGGAAGACCGGCAGGATCCCGATAGGCGCAGACACAATACCTGACCACATGGAGTCATAGTTCAAAGTGCGCTGCAGCCATAATGGAATCAAGAGGCCAATGGCAAAGAAAGCGGAATAGCCAAAAATCAATGCGATAGTGCCAAAGGCGAAGTTCCGATGCCGGAACAGCGTCAGGTTCACAATCGGATCGGGATGGGTCAGCTCCCATATCAGGAATGCAATAGTACCGATCACCGCGACAATCGTCAGAATCACAATAAAGTCGGAACCGAACCAGTCCTTCTCATTACCCAGATCCAGTACCACCTGCAGCGAACCCACAGCCACAATCAGCAGAATCAGGCCCATGTAATCCACACCAGACTTGATGGTGGTGACCGGACGTGAACGCATCTGTATGAAGACAATGAAACTGGCCAGCAGGCCAACCGGAATGTTGATGAAGAAAATCCATTCCCACGAATAACTGCTGGTGATCCACCCGCCCAGAATCGGGCCGGCCACCGGCGCGACCACCGTCACCATGGACAATATGGCAAGTGCCATACCTCGGCGCGCAGCCGGGTAGATAGAGATCAGCAGACTCTGCGTAATCGGATACATGGGACCGGCGACGGCGCCCTGCAATGCCCGAAAAATAATCAGTTCTGTCATATTCGTCGAAATTCCGCAAAGAAACGACGTAATCACAAACAGAACCGTGCAGATATTGAAGAGGCGCACTTCACCGAAGCGCCTGCTCAGAAAGCCGGTCAAGGGCAGGGTAATGGCGTTGCTGACTGCGAATGACGTAATAATCCAGGTACTCTGGGATGAACTCACACCCAGATTACCGGCGATGGTCGGCAGGGACACATTTGCAATCGTGGTATCGAGCACCTGCATAAAGGTGGCCAGACACAGCCCCAGCGTGGTCAGCCATAGGCTGGCCGGGGCAAACGGCTGTGGAGGTGTCCCTGGCGGTCCCGCCTGGGGTTTCTCATTACTCATTTGTTTTTTTCACGTCTGTCTTGTCGGCAGTGTCATCGCTTGCCAGATTCTGCTGGACGATTTCCGAAATCAGGCGATCGGCCGCAGCCACCTGCTGATCATAGACTGATGTCATCAGCTTGCTCTTCGGATTGACACCTTCAGAAAGCACCGCGCCATCGGTATTGTGCAGATCAGTTTCAACAAACATGGACATACCGATACGCAAAGGGTGTTTCTGCAATTGTTCTGCTTTGGTGAATTCCACGCGTACAGGAATCCGCTGCACAATCTTGATCCAGTTGCCGGTGGCGTTCTGGGCGGGCAGCAGGGCAAAGGCACTACCAGTACCAATGCCCAGGCTGCTGATCACGCCGTCATAAACCACGTCGTCACCATAAAGGTCAGATGTGATTTTTACTGGCTGGCCAATACGCATATCCTTGAGCTGGGTTTCCTTGAAGTTGGCGTAAATCCAGACATTGTTCAATGGCACTACGGCCATCATGGCGCTGCCGGCGGCAACGCGCTGACCTACCTGTGCTGCGCGCTTGGCCACATAGCCATCTGCCGGCGCAGTAATGGTGCTGCGAACAAAGTTCAGATAGGCGGCTTTCAGTTTGGATTCTGCCACCAGAATATCAGGATGCTGATTGATCAGCGTGCCCGCTACCAATGCCTTGCTCACTTCCGCGCTTTGCTGAGAAGCGGTGAACTGGCCGCGAGTGGCTTCCAGCTGACTCAAGGCGGATTGGTATTCACTTTGCGCCTGCTGGAACAGATCGCGGGCATGCGCGCTTTCCTCTTCAGAAATCGCCCCGGATTTCACTAGCCGCTGACGACGTGCATAATCGGAACGGGCTTTTTCCATTGCGGTCTTCGCGCCTTTGACGGCAGACTCCTGAGCCTGTACCAATGCCTGTTGCGCGCCGGATGTGGCTTCTGCGCCGCTGGCCTGGCTATAAAGACTGCGAACCTGTCTGACCGTCTTGGCCAGTGTGGCTTTGGCTTCGTTCAATGCCACTTCGGCCTCAGTCGGATCCAGACGAATCAGTGTGTCGCCGGTACGTACATAATCACCATCGTCTGCATAAATGCCCACAACGGTTCCGCCTACCTGCGGCGTAATCTGAATCACATTGCCCTGGACGTACGCATCATCTGTGCTTTCATACCAGCGACCATTCAGGTAATACATGACACCTGCAATAATGGCCACAATGACAATAATCAGGAACAACAGCTTGAACAGAAAACCGCGCTTTTTACTGGCGGTCTTTTTCGGCGGCTTACCGTGAGAGCCGTTGTCGGCGGGAGCAGTGCGGGCAGGCTGCGCAGCAGGGGCAGCCGATGTGGAATTGGAACTGGAACTCATGGACGATGACAACCGTGAAGTTTTAGCCGAAAGTAACGACAACAACGATGCCCCGTGGCATCGTCTGCTTTCGGGGAGCGTGAAATAATTGAAAATCTATTTATTGGGTAAGCAATAATTGCTTGGTCAAATAATCATAGCGATTGGCGTGTTTCAGGTCAAACTTTTTATAGCAAGCAGGGGCGTCAAGTGCCTGATTGTGTTGTGAAATGCCGGGATATTCAGTCCCGCGTAAGACTGGCGACCGCGCAGTCTCAGAACGAGGAACCGGGCTCTTTCAAAAAGGCGATCTCTTCATCGGTGGAGTGCCGCCCCAGTATCTCGTTTCGGTGCGGATAGCGACCAAACGCATCGATAATCGCCTTATGTTTGAGTTCAAACTGGTAGGACTCGTCGGACCCGTATTTGCGGAAAAGACACTCGGCAGCCTGATGGATCACGGTGGATTCTGAATGCATCATCGGCATCAGCAGGAAATTGTATTCCTGCTGCGTCAGCTCTTCAAACTCCGGTGTACGGGATGCCTCCTGTGATAACACAAGCGCCATATTGTCCTGCGCGAAAGCCTCTGGCGTGCCGCGTGCAATATTGCGCGAGAACTGGTCCAGCACAATTATCTCCGCCAGGCGACCCTTGATCGTGCCACGCCAGCCGTTGAGCTCCGCACGGCGAGCCTGTTCCCAGACTTCGGTAAATCTCTCTTTAATGGTCGCATCAAATTGCGGATCGCTGGTAAACCAGTTTTCGGGGGGTGTTTCCACAAACCAGAAATCAAGAATATCCTGAGGTGACATATGCGATCCTTAATATGATTAATGTGATTCTATGATTGAAGCGACTGTGTGATTGAAGCGATGCTGTAACTAAAGCGAACCTGTGACCAAAGCGAATTTGTCACTGACGTGAATCGGGACAGATTGAATTTTTTCCCTGTCTGATAGTTGATATTACGCGATTTGCCGCCATCTACCACCCTGTAACGCGTTTATAATAACTGCATCGTATTACGGGAACACATATGAGACTGCTTCTGGCCATTTTTCTGCCTTTTGTCGTATTTTTTACCATCGGACGCCCCTTAGCCGGCATTATTTGCCTTATCCTGCAAGTCACCCTGATCGGCTGGCTGCCCGCCGCTCTGTGGGCTGTTTACGCCCTCAGTCAGTACAACACAGACAAAAAAATCGCCTCTGCACGCCAGGGCTGATATTCAAGGCTAAATATCAAGGCCGAATATCAAGGCTGATATTTTTCACTGAACCTCGCCGCAAGGTCATTCTGCGGCGGGCTTCTCACAAGGTACCAGATGCAACCCACAGACCTGCCCTCATTTCATGTATTTGGTATTCAGACGCGCACCAGCAATGCGGCAGAAGAGAACCTGACCACCGCAAGACTGCCGCTGCTATGGCACGACGTCTACACCGAGCTTGTTCCGGACTTGGCTGAAGACGAACCCGTCTATGGGATTTATGCAGGCTATGAATCGGACCAGAACGGTGAATATATCGTCACGGCAGGCGCAGCGCGCAGACCCGAAAAATGCCCCTTGCCGCTGGTGGATGTCACGGTCCCCGCTGGACGCTATCTGGTCTTTAGCGGTAAAGGCAAAATGCCGGAAACGGTCATCCGTGTATGGCTGGATATCTGGGAGTATTTCAAGCGCGATGACATTGCGTTTGAACGCGCATTTACGGCAGACTTTGAGGAATATCACGGTCGTGAAGAAACCGCGATTGAAGTCAAAGTGCATATTGCGGTGAAATAGAGTCCTGACAGCTGGCCGTTAAATAAAATCACGATACGCAAGTCACGGTAGCAAAGTCACAATAATAAAATCGCGATAACAGACCATCAAAATGACATTCGTGTTGCGGATAAATTACATATTTGCCGCTGTTTCGCATCGGTTCCGTCAAAAGCATTGAAAATTACTGTCGGCCTTTTATGATGGAAGGCTATTTTGGTTCAACTGTCTTCAAGTCCATTCTCGTGAAAACTCCTTACTTACCGCATTACAGCAATCGTTCCGGCTGGAATGCCCTGTTGCCTGCGCGAACTGCAAATACCGAACCACCAGGCAGCAGAACGTTTGATTATGTGGTCATAGGGGGCGGTTTCACAGGTCTGTCGGCAGCGCGTCGACTCGGAGAACTGGCGCCGGAAAAATCGGTGCTGGTACTGGAAGGCAGTGTCATCGGAGAAGGTTCAT
>JBEBTQ010000044.1:0-14043 GCA_040393685.1 Advenella kashmirensis
CGACATTCTTGGTCTGGATCCAATCATGGACCATGGCTGGATTGTGACTTTCGGCTCTGACGAGCGCATGAATACGCAGCTGAGTGTGGCAACGGAAGGCGGTTCAGGCACGCTAGTACCCGATCTGTCCATTGAAGTCGACGATCTGGACGAGGCGCTGCAACGCTGTCAGTCCGCCGGGATTTCACCCGAATATGGCCCGGTTTCCGAACCCTGGGGCGTCAGACGCTTTTTTGTGCGCGATCCATTCGGAAGATTGCTGAATGTGCTGGTCCACGAGTAAAGCCCATCCCCAGTTAACACCCAAATAAATCGCGCATAAAAAAAATCCCGGCTCAAGCAATGCTTGCCGGGATTCTTCACTTACGCCAGTGTCGATCAGACTGACTTCGCTCGTCGTACCGGATGCTTCATCAAGTGCCGCCAGACAAATCCGGGGTACGCAAGCACAACGTACAGACATGCGGCCACCGTGTAGAACTCCCAGGTTTTCACTGAAGGATTGGCATAGTTGGCTTCAATCGCAAAACCAATAGCGCCAACGATAAAGTATCCGGCCAGCACTTCCAGAAGTCGTGTACTGACATGTTTGACAGGAACGCTCGGCGTGACAACTGCACCGGGAATGTACAGAACAAAGGCCAGTAATACCACCCCGGCGATCATATAGGCCAGATTGCCCGCCTGTGTTGCCAGAAGCCAGCATCCTGCCGCAATAACCGCGTAAGATACCAGCGCACGCAGGGGGTAAAACCAGAATGGTTTTTCCGGCTCACCCGTTTGCGACCACATGGTGAACACAAAAGCCCGTTCCGTCAGAAACGGCGCCATTGCAAAGGCAAAGGCCACAATAATCAGAATCCAGATCGACTCGGCAGGATACATATCGGCTTACTGTCAGAACTTCAGTGAAGATTCGATAACCTGCATGCACAGAGCCATCAGGCCACCAGGCAGAATACCAAGCAGAATAATCAGCACGCCATTGACAGACATCACGCCACTGCGGAACGACCAAGAGGTATCCGGTGCAGGCACGTCCTGTTGCGGCTCATCAAAGTAAACCACTTTGACTACGCGCAGGTAGTAGAAGGCACCAATCAGTGAGCAAACCACGGCGTAAACGGCGAGCCAGACATGACCTGCAGCCACAACTGACTGCAGCACTGCCAGCTTAGCCTGAAAACCGACCAATGGCGGAATGCCTGCCAGCGAGAACATCAGCAGCAACATGCCAAACGCCATCACCGGACTACGCTGGTTGAGGCCTTTCAGATCATCAATCTCTTCGCATTCGAAACCCTGGCGACTCATCAGCAGCACCAGACCGAAGCTGACCAATGTGCTCAGCACGTAGGTCACGATATAAAAAAGCGAAGACGCGTAAGCACCGCTCATGACCGTGCCATTTGCAGCGACGCCTGACAGCAGTCCCAGCAGTACGAAGCCCACGTGCGAAATGGTGGAATACGCCAGCATACGCTTGAAGTTGGACTGCATGATCGCCGTCAGATTACCGATAGCCAGTGACAGCACGGCAAGAATAATCAGCATAGGCTGCCAGCTCAGCGCAACACCATTCAGACCTTCAATCAGCAGACGCAACGCAATAGCCAGCGCCGCCAGCTTGGGCGCGGCACCCAGCGTCAAAGTAATCGCAGTAGGTGCGCCCTGATAGACATCGGGAATCCACATATGAAACGGCACAGCGCCCAGTTTAAATGCCAGACCGGCCACAATAAACACGGTACCCAGCACCAGGGTCATCTCGCCCGCCTGACCGGCACGGATCGCCTGAGCAACACCAGCCAGATCAACGTGCCCGGTTGCACCATACACCATGGAAATACCATAAAGCATGAAACCTGAGGCCAGCGCACCCAGCACGAAGTACTTCATGGCAGATTCGGTTGCAACCAGAGAATCACGACGCAGCGCTACCAGTGTGTACAAGGCAAGCGACATCAGTTCCAGACCCAGGTAGATCGTGAGCATGCTGCTGGCGGAAATCATCACCATCTGACCCAGCAAGGCGCAAAGGGTCAGAGGATAAATTTCACCGGAGCGGGACATATCACGTTCCACCACATACTGACGGCTGTAGATCAGCGTTGCCAGCACGGCAAGATAGGAACAGATTTTCAGAAAGTGCGCCATCGGGTCGGCGACATACATTCCGTAGAACGTCGTACCCACTACCCCACTTTGCCATTGCATCAGTGACACTACGGTCAGAATGACCAGCGCGCACAGAGAAAACACATAGGTGGTCTTGCGAGACACTTCCTGACTGAATGCATCGTAAACCAGGATGCCCATGGCCATGACCAGCAGGACAATCTCAGGTGCGGCAAGTGCAAAATTAAATTGATTTTCCATGATGATTCAGTCTTACAGTTTAGAGATGGCCACGTGATCCAGCAGATGCTGAACAGACACATGCATAACGTCGGTAAAGAGCTTGGGATAGATACCCATGACCAGAACGAAAATCGCCAGGATTGCCAGCAATGCATACTCGCGGCAGCTGACGTCTTTCATCTGTTTCACTGCTTCATTGGTGATTTCGCCGTACGCTACGCGCTTGACCATCCACAAGGAATAGGAAGCACCCAGAATCAGCGCCGTTGCTGTCAGCAGACCAATCCAGAAATTGTGCTCTACCGCGCCCAGAATCACATAGAACTCACCCACGAATCCGCTGGTCGCCGGCAGGCCGCTGTTGGCCATGGAAAAGAGTACGAAGAACGTGATAAATTTAGGCATGGTATTGATCACGCCGCCGTAATCGGCAATCCGACGAGTGTGCAGGCGGTCATACAGCACGCCGATACACATGAACATTGCGCCGGAGACAAAACCGTGAGAAATCATCTGGATGATCGCGCCTTCCATGCCGGCGGTATTGAACAGGAAGAAGCCCAGGGTCACGAAACCCATGTGTGCTACTGATGAGTACGCCACCAGTTTTTTCATATCGTCCTGGACAATCGCAACCAGACCAATGTAGATCACGGCAATCAGAGACAGAGCAATCATCAGCCCCGCCATGCTGTGTGAAGCGTCTGGCGCAATCGGCAATGAGAACCGAAGGAAGCCGTAGGCACCCAGTTTCAGCATGATGGCTGCCAGCACAATCGAACCCCCCGTAGGCGCTTCCACGTGCGCATCAGGCAACCATGTATGGACAGGCCACATGGGCACTTTCACCGCAAAGGCAGCCAGCAGCGCGAAGAAGATCAGCATCTGGGGCGTATAACCCAGTTTCGCCTGTTGCCAGGCCAGGATGTCGAACGAACCGGTCTGAGAGTACAGATAAATGAATGCAACCAGTGTCAGCAGAGATCCAAGCAGCGTATACAGGAAGAACTTGAACGCGGCATATACGCGGTTGGGTCCGCCCCACACCCCGATGATGATGTACATCGGAATCAGCGTGGCTTCAAAGAAAATATAGAACAGCAGACCATCAAGGGCAGCGAATACACCAACCATCAGGCCGGACAGGATAAGAAATGCCGCCATGTACTGTGCTACGCGCTTGGTAATCACTTCCCAGCCGGCAACGACCACGATGACCGTAATAAATGCGGTCAGCAGGACAAGCCACATGGAAATGCCATCGACACCCAGATGGTAGTTGGCAGAGAAAGCAGAAATCCAGGGCGTATTTTCGACAAACTGCATCTGCGCTGTCGAACCGTCAAAGCCGAAATAAATGGGCAGCGTGACCAGAAAACCGATCACAGAACCAAACAATGCCAGCTTGCGCGTAAAGTCCGCGCGCTCGTCGCTGCCCATGATCAGAACCAGAATACCGGCAACGATAGGCACAAAGATTGCCAGGGACAGCCAGGGTAAGGTAGAAGTCATTTCGCCCATCTTAAAGTACCAGCACAAATATTGAAATGAAGGCAATTACGCCGACGATCATGGCGAACGCATAATGGTAGATGTAGCCGGACTGCAGATGACGGCTGACAGCGGCAAGCAGAGCCACCAGACGTGTACTGCCCGAAACCAGCCCACCATCGATCACGCCCTTGTCACCGACATTCCAGAACACGGAACCCAGCGCACGAGCGCCGCGGGCAAATATATTCTCGTTGACCCAGTCAACATAGTATTTGTTCTCAAGAACCCGATTGACGCCGGAGAGCGAACGATAGACTTTCGCGGGCAGCGCAGGATTGATGAGATAGCAATACCAGGCCACAACCAGACCGGCAATCATCAGCCAGAATGGCAGCGTCGTGAAGGCATGAAGGCCATAGGCAACCCAGCCGTGGAATTCGTGAGCCAGCTCTTCCATGGCAGGATGATGTTCGGAAACCGTAATCACGCCTTTGAAGAAATCGCCGAACAGCAAAGGCGCAATCGCCCAGGCTCCCACCGCGACGGATGGAATGGCCAGCAGAACCAGTGGCAAGGTAACCACCCAGGGTGACTCGTGAGGCGTACCGCCATGATGATGATCATCGTGGCCATGGCTGTCATCATGCGCGTGTGCGTCATGTGAGTGAGCATCGTGTGAAGCCTCATGGCCATGATGGGCATGACCATCAGTCTCAAACCGTGGTTTTCCATGGAAGACCAGGAAGTAGACGCGGAAGGAATACAGGGATGTCACGAAAACACCGATCAGTGTTGCCCAATAGGCAAATCCGCTACCCCATACAGTTGCCGCACCAGCCGCTTCAATAATATGTTCCTTGGAATAGAAACCGGCAAAGAACGGTGTACCCACCAGTGACAGCGTACCAATAAGGAACGTAATCCAGGTAATGGGCATATATTTGCGCAGACCACCCATATTGCGGATGTCCTGATCATGATGCATACCGATAATGACCGAACCCGCGCCCAGGAACAACAGGGCTTTGAAAAATGCGTGCGTCATCAGATGGAAGATGGCTATCGGATAGGCTGAAGCACCCAGCGCAACAGTCATATAGCCCAGTTGCGAAAGCGTGGAGTACGCAACCACACGTTTGATATCGTTCTGGATGATACCCAGGATACCCAGGAACAGCGCACCGATACTACCAATCACAATCACAAAGGAAAGCGCGGTGGGCGACAGCTCAAACAGTGGTGAAAAGCGTGCCACCATGAAAATACCGGCGGTCACCATGGTTGCCGCGTGAATCAGCGCGGAAATAGGTGTGGGACCTTCCATGGAGTCTGGCAGCCACGCATGCAGCGGAACCTGTGCAGATTTACCCATGGCACCAATGAACAGGCAGATACATGCCACCGTGATCAGATGCCAGTCGGTACCAGGAAATGGCGTTGCGGCCAGCTTGTCAGCCTGCGAAAAGACATCGCTGTAATTGAGTGAGCCGGTGTAGGCAAACAGCAGACCAATACCCAGCACAAAGCCAAAGTCCCCTACCCGGTTGATCAGGAACGCCTTCATATTGGCGAAAATTGCCGTCGGACGGGTGTACCAGAAACCAATCAGCAGATACGAGACCAGACCCACTGCTTCCCAGCCAAAGAACAGCTGCAGCATATTGTTGGCCATGACCAGCATCAGCATGGAAAAGGTAAACAGTGAAATGTAGGCGAAGAAGCGCTGATAGCCCGGATCATCGGACATATAGCCAATGGTGTAGATATGCACCATGAGCGAAACGGAGGTCACGACCACCATCATCAGAGCCGTCAGGGCATCCACCAGGAAGCCCACCTGCGCGACTCGTGTACCGATCAGACTCCAGGTATAAACCGTATCGTTATAGTGAGCGCCGTTGGCTGCCACCTGAAACAGCACATACGCTGAGCCGATAAAAGAGACCGCCACCAGGGCGATGGTAATCATATGGGACGCGCGGCGGCTGACGGCGCGGCCGACAAAACCTGTCCCGAAAAGCCCGGTAACGATGGCGCCCAGCAAGGGAGCCAGTGCAATCACCAGAAGCAGCGAAGCTGATAAGGAGTTGTTCATACCTGATCCTTACCCTTTCAAACGACCGATGTCGTCCACATTGATTGAATTGATTTTACGGAACAGCATCACGAGAATCGCCAGACCGATGGCCGCTTCAGCAGCCGCCACCGTAAGGATGAAAAAGACGAAAACCTGTCCGGCTGTATCAGGCATGCCATTGGCACCCGGCATCCAGCTGGAAAACGCCACGAAGTTGATATTGACCGCCAGCAGCATGAGCTCGATGGACATCAGCAGGCTGATCAGATTGCGCCGGTTCAGAAAAATACCGAAAACGCCCATGGCGAACATGATCGCGCCAAGAATCAGATAATGAGCAAGTGATATGGTCATTTGCTTTCCCCTACTGGTGTGCCATCTTGCAGATCCGTCGTCGGCACCTCGCGCTGAGACGGAATATTGACCATCTTCAGACGGTCAGATGCTTTAACGTGCAGTTGTTGATCCGAAGTGACGTACTTGCTGTTACGACGTCCGCGCAATGTCAGTGCAATGGCGGCAATCATGCCCACCAGCAGCGTGACCGCACCGACCTGGATCGCAAAGGAATACTGGGAATACAGTGCAATACCGAGTTCACGGGTATTGTTGTATTCAGCCGGCAGTGCAAGTGACGGGCCGGAACCCAGATACATATTGCCAAGTACAAACGCAATTTCCAGGACCATCACGCCACCAACAATCAGACCCAGCGGCAAATACGTCTTGAAGCCTGAGCGCAGATTCGACGGTGAGATATCGATCATCATCACAACGAACAGGAACAGCACCATCACGGCGCCCACATAAACCAGAACCAGCAGCAGAGCCAGGAATTCTGCACCCAGAAGCATCCACAACATGGAGGCCGTAAAGAAGGTCAGAATCAGGTGAAGGACCGCCGTGACCGGACTGGCTGCCGTAATGACGCGCGCCCCTGCAATAATCAGGATCACGGCCAGAATATAAAAGAGAACAGTTGTAAACATGGTTATCTTCCTGCCTGCCTTATCGGTACCGGGCATCGGCTTCGCGACGCGCAGCGATCTCGGGTTCGTACTTGTCACCTACGGCAAGCAGCATATCCTTGGTAAAGTAAAGATCGCCCCGTTTCTCGCCGTGATATTCGTGAATATGCGTCTCGACGATGGAATCCACCGGGCAGCTTTCTTCGCAGAAACCGCAAAAAATGCATTTGGTCAAATCGATGTCATAGCGCGTGGTACGGCGGGTGCCGTCATCACGCTGTTCAGATTCGATCGTAATTGCCATTGCCGGACATACTGCTTCGCACAATTTACAGGCGATGCAGCGCTCTTCTCCATTGGGATAACGGCGCAGTGCGTGCAGACCGCGGAAACGTGGAGACGCCGGTGTTTTCTCATAGGGGTACTGCAGCGTAATTTTGCGCTTGAAGAAGTACTTGCCCGTCAGACTCATGCCTTTCAGCAATTCAGTCAGTAACAGGCTGCCAAAAAAATCTTTAATTGCACTCATATCTCTGCCAGCCTATTTCCAGATATTAAACGGTGTCTGCATCCAGATCGCGACAACCAGTAGCCAGATCCCGGTAAGGGGAATAAAAATTTTCCAGCCCAGGCGCATGATCTGGTCATAGCGGTAACGCGGAAATGACGCGCGGAACCAGATAAACAGGGACACCACAAAGAATGCTTTCAGACCCAGCCACAACCATCCAGGCACCCAGGTAAATGGGGCAAAGTTCAGCGGAGCAGACCAGCCTCCCAGGAACATCACGGAAGCGATGGCAGACAGCAGAATCATATTGGCGTATTCGGCCAGGAAGAAAAGCGCAAAGCCCATGCCTGAATACTCAACCATGTGACCGGCCACAATCTCGGACTCCCCTTCCACCACGTCAAAGGGGTGACGGTTTGTCTCAGCCACAGCGGAGATCACGTAGATCACGAAAAGCGGCAGCAGAGGCAGCCAGTTCCATGACATGAAGTTGATACCGTGAGACGCAAACCAGCCATTGAGCTGACCCTGTACGATTCCGTTCATGTTCAGCGTGCCCGAAACAAGCAGCACGGTCACCAGAACAAAACCCATGGCCAGTTCGTAAGAAACCATTTGTGCCGAAGCCCGCATGGCGCCAAGGAAGGCATATTTGGAGTTGGATGCCCAACCCGCAATAATCACACCGTAAACACCGATGGAGGTAATGGCCATCACGTACAGCAGACCTGCGTTGATGTTGGACAGAACCGCCTCAGGACCGAAAGGCACGACCGCCCAGGCGGCCAGCGCAGGAATCAGTGTCAGCACAGGCGCAATAAAGTACAGGACTTTGTTCGCTTCTGCCGGCACGATCACTTCTTTGGTCAGCAGCTTGAGCACGTCAGCAAAGGGCTGGAGCAAGCCCCAGGGACCTACGCGGTTCGGACCGCGACGCACGTGCATATAACCAATCATGCGGCGTTCCCACAAGGTCAGGAAAGCCACGCAAATAATAATAGGCAGTGCAATCACGACAATCATCAGCACTGTCCACAGCACAAGCCATGCTACCGGACCAAGCAGATCTGTTCCCCAGACATTGACTGCCTTGACGCCATCGGTAAACCAGGACCAGATATCCATCAACGTTTCTCCACGATTACATTACCGAAAGCACTGCCAATCGCGGCAGTTTGTGCAAAGCCCTGAGCGATGCGAACTGTATTGTCGGCCAGGCGATCATCTTCCCGTGCCTCAAGACGGATTTCGTTGCCATTGCTTCCACGAACGCTGACTTCATCGCCCGTCTTCAGGCCAAGCCGTGCCAGCGTTGCCGCATTCAGGCGGGCAACCGGCGCAGCACTGGCTGGTGCACGCTGCAGTGCGTCCGCGCGGCGTACGATGGCATCTGTGCGATAGATAGGCAGATCAGACACGAGCTGCAGGGCACCTGCCGGTGCTGTCACAGCTGACGTACCCTGAGAGGCATCGGCAACGGCGGTGACGCGATTGGACAGGCGTGATGCAAATCCATTCAACAGCACACTGTCGCGTACGGACTCGGACGTTTCATCTTCGAAATCGGCCAGTTTGAGAATATTGCCCAGCACACGAAGCACCTTCCAGGCAGGACGACTATGGCCCAGACCGGCTACCACACCACGGAAGCTTTGTGCACGCCCTTCAGCGTTCACAAACGTACCTGATGTTTCGGTAAACGGTGCCACTGGCAGCATGATGCGTGCCCAGTTTTCTGCTGCGGATTTGTAAGAAGTGAGCGCGATGGAGAAGGCGCCGGCCAGCATTTTCTCTGCCTTGTCGCCGTCATCCATATCCAGCGAAGGTTCTGCATGCAGCACCAGATACGCTTTCAACGGATTTTCCATCATTTTGACCACGTTCATACCGTCTTCCGTTGCCACGGCGCCGGCCAGATAGCCACCAACCGTATTGGCGCCCGCGGTCAGGAAACCAAGGGTGCCCTTGGCCTGGTCTGCGATGACCTGTGCCTGAACTGCCAGCTGAGAAGCCTGTGGAGAGGCAACGGCCATATTCCCCAGAAATACCGCAGCTTTCTCGCCGGAACCCAGAATTGTCGCAATAGCTTCGGGGGTGATTTTCTGGCTTGCAGAAGCACCTTGTGCGGCTTGTGGTTGCTGCTCGCCCTGCCCGTTCTGCTGCATGGCCTGAGCCACACTGGTCAGCGTATCGAGCAACTGGTCTGGCGCAACCGTCAGACGTTTGGCGCTTGGAATCAGCGGATCGTCACCGGTAGTATCGATGATGACAATTTGTGTGCCGCGTTTGGCGGCCTGGCGAAGACGCTGCGCAAACAGAGGATGATCCTTGCGAAGCACTGATCCGACCACCAGTACACGATCCAGCGTGCCCAGTTCGGCAATGGGCATACCCAGCCATGGGAAGCCTTCCAGTGATTTCTCAAAAGCCGCATCGGTCTGACGCAGACGGAAATCGATATGCTGTGAACCCAGTCCGCGCGTCAGGCGCGCCAGCAGGGCCAGCTCTTCAACTGTAGAATATTCGGTCGCCAGCGCACCGATCTGACCATCGCCATGCGTCTGGTTAATGCGTTCCAGAACCTGGGCTGCCGCCGTCAGCGCTTCATTCCAGGACGATTCACGCCAGACGCCGTCGTCACCCTTGATCATGGGGGTTGTCAGGCGGTCGGCACTGTTCAGACCTTCATAAGACCAGCGATCCTTGTCGCTGATCCAGCATTCATTGATCTCTTCGTTCTCAAAAGGTACCACACGCATGACGCGCTCGCCCTTGACCTGTACCACCAGATTGGCGCCCACGCTATCGTGCGCGCTGATGGAGCGACGACGGGCCAGCTCCCAGGTCCTTGCGGTATAGCGGAAGGGCTTGGAAGTCAGCGCACCCACCGGGCAAATGTCGATCATATTGCCAGACAGTTCAGATTCGATTGCCTGACCAACGAAAGTCTGAATTTCAGAATGTTCGCCACGGTTGAGCATACCCAGTTCCATCACACCAGCCACTTCCTGCCCGAAACGGACACAGCGTGTGCAATGGATGCAACGGGACATTTCCTCTGCGGAAACCAGCGGGCCCACATCTTTATGGAAAACAACGCGTTTCTCTTCGCGGTAGCGGGATTCGTCGTTACCGTAGCCGACGGCCAGATCCTGCAGCTGACATTCCCCGCCCTGGTCACAGATCGGACAGTCCAGCGGGTGATTGATCAGCAAAAATTCCATCACGCTTTTCTGGGCAGCGATGGCCTTGGCCGAGCAGGTATGAACGACCATACCCTGAGTGACTGGTGTGGCACACGCAGGCAGTGCCTTAGGTGCTTTCTCCACTTCAACCAGACACATACGACAGTTGGCAGCAATGGACAGCTTCTTGTGATAACAGAAATGCGGAACGTACACACCCAGTTCGCTGGCGGCATGCATCACCATGCTGCCTTCGGGCACTGATACGGGTTTTCCGTCTATGGTAAGTTCAACCATGCTTTGACCTACAGATATTGAGGAACCACACATTGCTTATGCTCAATGTGGTATGCGAATTCATCGCGATAATGCTTTAAAAACCCGCGAACCGGCATTGCTGCCGCATCGCCCAGCGCACAAATGGTGCGGCCCATGATATTGCCCGCGATCGTATCCAGCAGATCGAGGTCTTCCTGGCGGCCCTGGCCGTGTTCAATACGGTTAACCATGCGGTATAGCCAGCCGGTACCTTCGCGGCACGGGGTACATTGACCGCAGCTTTCTTCGAAATAGAAATACGACAGGCGCAGCAGCGACTTGACCATGCAGCGGGTTTCGTCCATGACGATCACGGCGCCCGAGCCCAGCATCGAGCCGGCCTTGGCAATGGCGTCGTAGTCCATGGTCAGATCCATCATGATGTCGGCAGGCAGCACAGGCGCACTGGAACCGCCGGGAATGACCGCTTTCAGCTTGCGTCCGCCGCGCATACCGCCAGCCAGCTCAAGCAGCTTGGAAAACGGCGTGCCCAGGGGAATCTCGTAATTGCCGGGACGCTCAACGTCACCGGTAATGGAAAACAGTTTGGTACCGCCATTATTGGGCAGGCCGATTTCCAGATACTGCTGACCACCGTTGCGGATAATCCATGGGACCGCTGCAAAGGTTTCCGTGTTGTTGATCGTCGTTGGCTTGCCGTACAGACCAAAACTCGCAGGAAACGGCGGCTTGAACCGGGGCTGACCTTTCTTGCCTTCCAGCGATTCGAGCAATGCCGTTTCTTCACCGCAAATATAGGCACCGTAACCGTGGTGGGCATGCAACTGGAACGAAAAACTGGAACCCAGAATATTGTCGCCCAGGAAACCGGCAGCACGTGCTTCTTCAAGTGCCTCTTCAAAGCGTTCGTACACTTCGAAGATTTCGCCGTGAATGTAGTTGTACCCCACCGTGATGCCCATGGCGTAGGCAGCAATGGCCATGCCTTCAATCACGATATGAGGATTGGAACGCAGAATATCCCGATCCTTGAACGTACCCGGTTCACCCTCATCGGAGTTGCAAACCAGATATTTCTGACCCGGGAAATTGCGGGGCATGAAACTCCATTTGAGACCTGTCGGAAAACCCGCACCACCACGACCGCGCAGGCCTGAGGCCTTGACTTCAGCAATGACGTCTTCCTGGCTCATGCCAGTAGTGAGGATTTTGCGCAGCGCTTCGTAGCCACCACGTTTGACATAATCTTCAAGACGCCAGTTCTCGCCATCCAGATCTGCCATGATTTGCGGCTGGATATGCCGGCCGTGCAATGCCATGGAAGAAGTCAGGTCACTGGCAGGATTGGGATTCAGACCCTGCGAATACTTGCTCAGAATGACACTCATGCAGCATCTCCCTGTTGTGCAAGCTCAGCCAGCATCGCGTCGATTTTTTCTGTCGACATACGAACACACATATGGTGGTTATTAACGATAAGAACGGGGGCATCGCCACAGGCACCCATACACTCCCCTTCCTGCAGAGTAAACAGACCATCAGCGGTCGTTTCGCCCAGTTCAATGCCCAGCTTCTGCTTCAGATAATCAGCGGTCTTTTCCCCATCGCGCAAGGCACAGGGCAGATTGGTACACACACTGATCTTGAATTGACCTACCGGCTTGTTGTTGAACATGTTATAGAAGGTGGCCACTTCCTGAACCGCAATGGGTTCTACGCCGATATAGCGGGCCACGTCTGCGATGATTTCTGCAGATACCCAGCCTTTTTCTACCTGAGCAATGCGCAGGGCCGACATAATGGCCGATTGACGCTGATCGGCCGGATATTTGGCCAGCTCTTTGTCTATCTTGGTATACGCCTGTTGAGAGAGCAACATTTTTTAATCCAGTAATCCGCTGCGGTTAGCGGTCAATTTCACCAAACACGATATCCTGAGTACCGATAATCGTGACAGCATCGGCCAGCATATGGCCGCGGGACATTTCGTCCAGTGATTGCAGGTGTACAAAACCTGGTGGACGGATTTTCAGGCGATAGGGCTTGTTGGCTCCGTCTGAGACCAGGTAAATACCGAATTCGCCTTTCGGATGCTCGACGGCGGAATAAACTTCGCCTTCCGGCACCTGGAAGCCTTCGGTAAACAGCTTGAAGTGGTGGATCAGCTCTTCCATATTGGATTTCATGCTGGTCCGCTTTGGCGGGGTAACCTTGTGATTGTCACTGATGACCGGGCCGGGATTGTTACGCAGCCAGTGAACGCATTGCGAAATGATCCGGTTACTTTCACGCATCTCTGCGATACGCACCAGATAACGGTCATAACAGTCGCCGTTGGTTCCCACGGGAATTTCAAATTCCAGACGATCATAAACCTCATAGGGCTGCATGCGACGCAGGTCCCAGTTTACGCCGGAACCACGCAGCATCGGGCCGGTAAAGCCAAGCGCCATGGCGCGTTCAGGCTCAACAACACCGATGCCTACCAGACGCTGTTTCCAGATCCGGTTATCGGTGAGCAGTGTTTCGTATTCGTCGACGCATTTGGGGAAGCGCTCGGTAAAGGCTTCAATGAAATCGAGCAGTGATCCCTGACGGGTTTCATTGAACTGTTCGATCTCGCGCTTGCTGCGATATTTGCTGTTCAACTGATTCTGCGGCATGGAATCGGGCAGATCACGGTAAACACCACCAGGACGGTAGTACGCAGCGTGCATACGTGCGCCGGAAACGGCCTCGTAGCAGTCCATCAGATCTTCGCGTTCGCGGAAAGCGTACAGCATGGCCGCCATGGCGCCCACGTCAAGACCGTGCGTTCCCACACTCATCAGATGGTTCAGCAGCCGCGTGATTTCATCAAACATAACGCGGATATACTGAGCGCGGATAGGCACCTCGATGCCCAGCAGCTTCTCAATGGCCATGACATAGGCATGTTCATTGCACATCATGGACACGTAATCCAGGCGGTCCATGTAAGGCAGCGCCTGGAGATAGGTTTTATTTTCTGCCAGCTTCTCGGTCGCGCGATGCAGCAGACCGATATGCGGGTCGGCACGCTGGATTACCTCACCACTGAGTTCCAGAATCAGTCGCAGCACACCGTGCGCGGCGGGATGCTGCGGACCAAAGTTAAGCGTGTAGTTCTTGATTTCTGCCATGTTAACG
>JBEBTQ010000045.1:0-13782 GCA_040393685.1 Advenella kashmirensis
CCATGCAGGTCTGGGAGAAGTTTACCCTCCCGGTATTTCTGGCATCCATGTTCATGCTGGTTCTGGTGCTGATTCCGCATATCGGTAATGAGGTCAATGGGGCCTATCGGTGGATTCCCCTGGGTCCGTTGAACATTCAGCCCTCAGAGATGATGAAAATGGCCATGGTGCTGTTTGCGGCCGACTATACCGTGCGCAAGCAGAAGTACATGCATGATTTCTGGCGTGGGTTTGTTCCCATGATGGTGGCCCTGGGTGTCGTGGGTATCCTGCTGTTGCTGGAGCCCGATCTGGGGGCATTCATGGTCAGTGTTTCCATTGCCGTGGGAATTCTGTTTCTGGGTGGTATCAGCGCGGTCCTGTTCCTTATTCTGGTAGTTGTGCTGCTGGGCTGTTTTGCGCTGCTAATTCTGATGGCACCCTGGCGGGTCAAACGTATTTTTGCCTATCTGGATCCCTTTGATCCTGACACGGTACAGTCTACCGGCTATCAGCTGGCGCATTCACTGATTGCAATTGGGCGTGGCGAGTGGTTTGGCGTGGGCCTGGGTTCCAGTGTGGAAAAACTGCATTATCTGCCCGAAGCGCATACTGACTTCATTATGGCCGTTGTGGGTGAAGAGCTGGGTTTCGTCGGCATTATTGCGGTTGTAATCCTGTTTCTGATCATTGTGCATCGCGGTTTCGAGATCGGCCGGCAGGCCATTGCCATGGACCGTGAATTCAGTGGTCTGGTTGCGCAAGGCGTTTCCATCTGGATGGGCGTTCAGGCGCTGGTGAATCTGGGCGTCTGCCTGGGCCTCTTGCCCACAAAAGGGTTGACGCTTCCGCTGGTCAGTTACGGTGGTTCATCCATTGTGATGAATCTGGTGGCCATCGCTATTCTGATGCGCGTGGATTATGAAAGCCGGCTGATGATGCGCGGCGAACGACCGGATCGAAAACCACTGCAGGAGTATCGATGAGCAAGCTGCAATCGTCCTCTCGTACACTGCTGGTGATGGCCGGTGGCACAGGCGGGCATATCATGCCGGGCCTGGCCGTGGCCGCACAGATGCGCGAGCGGGGCTGGCAGGTGGTGTGGCTGGGAAATCCGGAAAAAATGGAAGGGCGCCTGGTGCCTCCTGCTGGCATCTCGCTGCTGCCCTTGCATTTCTCGGGGCTGCGCGGCAAAGGCGCCGCTGCCGTGCTGAAAATGCCTTTTCTGCTCATCAGAGCCTGCCTGCAGGCACGGCAGGCCATACGACAATCCCGGCCTGCAGTCGTGCTGGGCATGGGCGGCTATGTGGCCGTCCCCGGCGGGCTGATGGCTTCCCTGGGCAGAGTTCCCCTGGTGATTCATGAACAGAACGCTGTGGCCGGTACAGCCAACAAATGGCTTGCTAAAATGGCGGCTTTTGTACTGACGGGTTTTCCGGACGTGCTGCCGGGTGGCCGCATGGTGGGCAATCCTGTGCGCCGCGAACTGGCTCAGACTGCCGAACCTGCGAAGCGCTATGGTGCCCGCGAGGGCAGGTTGCGCATTCTGGTTGTCGGTGGCAGCCTGGGGGCGCAGGCGCTCAATACAGTGGTGCCGGCAGCCATGGCGCTGATTCCTGAATCGCAGCGACCGCAAATTGTGCACCAGGCAGGTGAGCAGCATATTGCCGCTTTGCAGGATGCGTATCGGCAGGCTGGCGTACAGGCAGATTGTGTGGCGTTCATCAGTGATATGGCAACGGCTATGGCGTCGGCCGATCTGATTATTTGCCGGGCGGGTGCAATGACCGTGGCCGAAGTGGCTGCTGTCGGCGTAGCCGCCCTGTTCGTGCCATTACCACATGCCATTGATGATCATCAGACGGCCAATGCGGCCTGGCTGAGCAACCGGCAGGCCGCATGGACACAGCCTCAGCGCGATCTGAGCGCCGACTGGCTGGCACAGTGGATACAAAGTCGTACTCGTAACGAATTGATGCAGACGGCAGTGGCTGCACGAGCCTGCGCAAAAACGCAGGCCACCAGCACCATTGCAGATATTTGCGAGCGCGCAGCGCAGGGAAAACATGAAACATCGGATTAGACATATTCACTTTGTCGGCATTGGCGGCTCTGGTATGAGCGGCATTGCCGAAGTTCTGGTGAACCTCGGTTATAAAGTCAGCGGCTCGGATCTGCAGGAGTCCGCTGTCACTCGTCGCCTGGCCGAGCTGGGGGCGAAAATTGATATTGGGCATCGCGCGGAAAATGTGGAAGACGTCGATGCCATCGTGACATCCACTGCCGTGGCCAACAGTAATCCCGAAGTGCTGGCTGCGCGTGCCCGACGGATTCCCGTGGTTCCGCGAGCCATCATGCTGGCTGAACTGATGCGTCTGAAGCGCGGCATTGCAATTGCCGGCACGCACGGGAAAACCACCACAACAAGCCTGGTTGCCAGCGTACTGGCGGCGGCCGGTCTGGACCCGACCTTCGTGATTGGCGGACGCCTGAATTCGGCCGGCGCCAACGCAAGACTGGGACAGGGCGAATACATTGTGGTCGAGGCCGATGAGTCCGACGCTTCTTTCCTGAATCTGCTGCCTGTCATGTCCATCATCACCAATATTGATGCAGACCATATGGACACCTATGGTCATGACATGACACGCCTGAAAAGTGCCTTTGTGGAATTCACGCAGCGCATGCCTTTTTACGGCAGTGCCATTGTCTGCGTGGATGACAGCAACGTGCGCAACATTATTCCTTTCATTTCCCGTCCGCTGGTGACTTATGGTTTCGGTGAGGAAGCCATGTTCCGCGCCGTCGATGTACAGGCCAGAGAAACGCATATGACGTTTACCGTTGAGCGCCGCCTGTCGCCCGACAAACGTCTGCCCGACCTGCAGATTGACCTGAATCTGCCAGGACGCCACAATGTACTCAATTCGCTGGCCGCGATTGCCGTGGCAACCGAGCTGCAAATTCCCGATGCGGATATTGTGAGCGCGCTGGCCAGCTTCAACGGCGTGGGTCGCCGCTTCTCTCATATTGGCGATTTTCCCGTAGCTGAAGCGCATGGCGGCGGCACCTATACGTTGATCGACGATTATGCTCATCATCCTATCGAAATGGCGGCAACAGTCGAGGCTGCCCGCGGTGCCTGGCCGCAACGACGCCTGGTGCTGGCGTTCCAGCCGCATCGCTACACCCGTACCCGGGATTGCTTTGAAGATTTTGTGAGTGTTCTGAGTCGTGCTGATGCTGTGCTGCTGACAGAAGTCTATTCTGCAGGAGAACAGCCCATTGTGGCAGCGGACGGTCGTTCGCTGTCGCGCGCGCTACGTGTCGCGGGCAAGGTTGAACCGGTGTTTGTCGAAGAGATTGCAGAACTGCCGGAAGCCATCAACAATTTCGTCAGGGATGGCGATGTGGTTGTCGTCATGGGCGCGGGCTCCATCAACAAGGTTCCTGCTCTGCTGGGAGATCGCGATGAATTATGAGTTTGGCAAGGTTGGCGTACTTTACGGCGGTCGCGCAGCGGAACGGCCGGTTTCGCTTGTGTCCGGCAAAGGCGTCTATGAGGCGCTGCGCAGTAAGGGGGTGGATGCCCACCTCTTCGATACGGGTGAACATTCTCTGGCAGAACTGGCGCAGGCCGGTTTTGATCGTGTTTTCATCGCGCTGCATGGCCGTTTCGGTGAAGACGGTGCGCTTCAGGGCGCCCTGGAGTTGCTGGGCATCCCGTATACCGGCAGTGGTGTGATGGCGTCGGGCCTGGCGATGGATAAGATCATGACCAAGCGCCTCTGGATCGCCCAGGACATCCCCACCGCTCCCTATTGCAAGGTGAGTTCGCGCGAGGATCTGGACACGGCCGCGCAAACGCTGGGCTATCCATTGATTCTCAAGGCGCCTCATGAAGGCTCTACGCTAGGCCTGTTCAAAGTGATGGGACCTGAAGATCTGGATAAGGCATATGAAGAGGTCAGTCCGTTCGATAGTGAACTGCTGGCTGAAAAATTCATCGTAGGACGCGAGCTGACCGTTTCCATTCTTGGTTCGGGTCGCGAGGCGCGTGCCTTCCCGATTGTGGAAATTGTGGCTCCCGATGGCAAATACGATTTCGAACATAAATATGTGTCGGACGCAACCCAGTATTTTTGCCCGGCAAATCTGCCCGATGAACTGACCGAGCAAATCCGCAGCACCTGCGAGCGCGCCTTTGCGGCAGTCGGTTGCGAAGGCTGGGGGCGCGTTGACGTTATGCTCGACCGTGACAATCGTTTTTATCTGCTGGAAGTCAATACCTCTCCCGGCATGACGCCGCATTCGCTGGTACCCATGGCTGCCAAGGCCGACGGTATGAGCTACGCCGATCTGTGCGTGAAGATTCTTTCTCAGGCCAGCTGCAAGATTCACCGCGCCCAACCCGTGACGGAGGCCAGACTGTAAATGTTGACACCCAGCGCCCGGATAACCAACTTTGTTGCCAACATGGTCATGCTGTTGGCGGTTGTGGTATTGCTGGGCGCCGGCGGATACTGGGTTATACATCGGCCCATGTTCAATCTGACGCGAATTGTCATTGAGCCGATGAAAGGCAACAAGCTGGAATATGTATCACCGGCCAGCATTCAGCAGACAATCGCGGGCAAGCTGCAAGGCAATTTCTTTACCATCAATCTGCCTGAGTCGAAAAAACTGTTTGAGCAATCGCCGTGGGTTCGCCACGTTGATGTCACGCGTGTCTGGCCCGATGGCCTGCTGCTGAAAATTGAAGAGCAGGAACCTTTTGCCTACTGGAATGAACGGCAGATGATCAACACCTGGGGTGAAGTGTTTACGGCCAATCAGGCCGAGCTGCCCGAGGATGCGGATTTACCACAGTTCAACGGACCACCGGGTTCTGAAACCCTTGTTGTGCAGCGGTATGCAGAATTGGTGCGCTGGCTTGCACCGCTTAATTTGGGCGTAGATGAAATTACGCTTAGTGATCGCTATGCATGGCGTGTAGAATTGAACGATAATACCAAACTGGTCCTGGGACGGGACCCCGGCGCTGATGCATTGAACCCGCATGGCGGACAGGGTGCGGTATCATTTGCATCTACGATTGAACGTTTTGTTCAGGCGTGGCCTGTTTTAAAGGAAAAGGTTGCCGGCCGGCACATTGCCCAGGTGGACTTGCGTTATACCAAAGGTTTTGCCATCACCTTCGAGCCGGCAGCGACAACACAATCGGATAGTAAAGAGAAAAAATGACTCGTGACCTAAAGGACCTCATCGTTGCTTTAGACATCGGCACCAGCAAAGTGGTGGCAGTAGTGGCTGAAGCTTTGCCTGAAGAAGGGCGCTTTGAAGTAATCGGACTCGGACAGCATGAGTCCAAGGGCATGCGCAAAGGGGTCGTGGTCAATATCGAATCCACGGTCAACTCCATACAGCGCGCGCTCGAGGAAGCCGAGCTGATGGCCGACTGCAAGATTCGTGAAGTGTACACGGGCATTGCGGGCAACCATATTACCAGTTTCAACTCCAGCGGTATGGTCGCGGTCAAGGACAAGGAAGTGTCCGAAGCCGACGTGGCGCGCGTAATCGAAACGGCCAAGGCGGTCAATATTCCAACGGATCACCAGGTATTGCATGTGCTGACCCAGCAGTTCATTGTGGATTCACAGGAAGATATCCGTCAGCCGGTAGGGATGAGCGGTATCCGACTTGAAGTGCGGGTCCATATTGTGACGGGTGCGGTCAGCGCAGCGCAGAATATTGTCAAATGCGTGCGTCGCTGCGGCCTGGAAGTGCAGGATCTGATCCTGCAGCCACTGGCGTCTTCCATGGTCTGCCTGACCAACGACGAAAAAGAGCTGGGCGTGGTTCTGCTGGATATTGGTGCAGGTACGACAGATATTGCCATTTTCGCTGGCGGCGCAATCCGCCATACGACCGTGCTTCCGGTAGCCGGAGACCAGGTCACCAGCGATATCGCTACCATGCTGCGTACTCCAACGCCCGATGCAGAAGAAATCAAATTGCGTTACGGGATTGCCAAACAGGTTCTGGCCAGTCCCGAAGAACTCATTGAAGTGCCTGGTCTGGGCGATCGCGATGTGCGACGCGTGAAGCGCCAGACGCTGGGTGCGGTGATCGAGCCGCGAATCGACGAACTCTTTACACTGGTTCAGCAGGTCGTGCGTGACTCCGGTTACGAAGATCTGATCGCCTCCGGTATTGTTCTGACCGGTGGAACGGCACTGATGCCTGGCATCGTGGAACTGGCGGAAGACGTGTTTCTGAAGCCGGTACGCGTGGCGGTTCCCGATTATCGTGGCAGTCTGGCAGACATGGTGCGCAACCCTCGTTTTTCAACGGCCATGGGGCTTCTGACCGAAGCAAGAGTGCAGCGTTTGCGTGGCGGTAAGATTAAGCAACAAAATGGAATGCTAAAAGATATTTTTTCCCGCATGAAAGAATGGTTTATGAATTAGAATATTGGATAAGCTGAAAAGTATGTATTCAGCGAAATTCAATTGGCTTTAAAGAGGTAACAGCAGCACGGTAGCAATTGTTGTTGTAGTAACGCAGGGCAGTGCGGAATAAACTGCCACAATGGCCGGGCAGATGGCCATGGAGACGGTTCAAGTACGATGCGAGACAGGCGCTGGCGTTGTTTTTGAGACGGTTTCCGAAAAACGCAGGAAGGACTTTTCGTTAATACGTTTCGGAATACAGGAGTTGGGAATATGGACTTTCAATTATTGGACGATAGCAACAACAGCGGTACCGTCATCAAGGTAATCGGTGTGGGTGGCGCAGGCGGTAATGCCATTGCGCACATGATGCGGGCCGGCCTCAAGGGCGTGGATTTCATCTGCGCAAACACAGACATGCAGGCGCTGGTCGCCACAGAAGCCCCTATCCAGATTCGTCTGGGTCGCAGTGGCCTGGGTGCAGGTGCCAAACCAGAGCAGGGACGTGCAGCAGCTGAAACAGCACGTGAAGAAATTCGTGCCGCGCTTAACGGTGCGAACATGGTGTTCATTACTGCCGGTATGGGCGGCGGTACAGGTACAGGTGCAGGTCCTGTTGTGGCCGAAGTGGCCAAGGAACTGGGCATTCTGACCGTCGGTGTCGTAACCAAACCATTCTCCTTTGAAGGTACCAAACGTCTGCGTGCTGCAGAAGAAGGTATTGCAGACCTTTCCAAACACGTTCATTCCCTGATCGTGGTCCTGAATGAAAAACTGTATGAACTGATGGGCGATGACGCCTCTCAGGATGATTGCTTCAAGGAAGCCGACAATGTACTGTACAACGCATGTGCCGGTATTGCAGAAATCATCAATGTTCAAGGTAACATCAACGTCGACTTCGAAGACGTGAAAACCATTATGGGTGAACATGGCCAGGCCATGATGGGTACGGCCGTGGCTTCTGGTCCCGACCGTGCACGCATTGCTGCAGAAAACGCCATTGCCTGCCCATTGCTGGAAGGCGTGGATCTGAACGGCGCTCGTGGCCTGCTGGTCAACATCACAGCAAGCCGTTCTCTCAAAATGAGCGAAACTCGTCTTATCAACGAAATCATCAGCAGCTACGCAGCTAAAGACGCCACCATCATTGTGGGTAGTGCCTACGACGATGAAATGGGCGACGAACTGCGTGTGACTGTTGTGGCAACAGGTCTGGGTCGCAAGCAGCCTGAACTGGTAGTTAACAACGGTCCTGATGCCGAGTTCGAGGCGCTTACCGGTACGCATGGTGGCAACGCCGATTTCTACGGTGGCAGCTTCCTGAATCAGCCTAGCGGCGGTCGCGCTCCTGTGCCTCCGACCGTCATCCGCTCCGGCCGTGGCGGTGGTGCAGCAGCATCCAACAAAGTGCAGTTCGAACAGCAGGTTCGTGCTATGGAATCTTCAGGTGTCGAGCGCTTCGACATCCCTGCATTCCTGCGCAAACAGGCTGACTGACGCGTATTTTTCCCAAAAAGCGAATCCCGGCCTGCTGCCCGGGCAGGGATCGCTCGCTTCTGTAATGCGTTTTATGACTGGAAACGGCCCTTGCGGGCCGTTTTCTTTGATTCATTTCTGCGATGTTCCCGCCCGTTGTTTCTGCCCGCTGTTTCTGATATCTAAGCCGAAGTAATCTGTCGGCAGGAAAAGATGCTGACTGAAACATTTGTCCAGTCAAATAAACGGCTTTTTTACGCTAATCAGAGTAAAATAGTCGGAAACGAGACGTGCCTTCGGATTCTGTGCGTTTTAGCCGGAAAATCCCTTTTTTCGTCTTGTATCAGGCGTGCCACGCCTGATTTTATGAATATTTTGTAAGTTGAGAATGACCATGCTACGACAAAGAACCATCAAGAATCTGGTGAAAACCACTGGTGTCGGTGTGCATTCCGGTCGCCGGGTTGAAATTACATTGCGCCCCGCCCAGGCCAATACGGGCATCATCTTTCACCGCGTAGATACGCCGCAAGTGGTAGATCTGCCGGCCGCCGCAGACAAAGTCGGGGACACTCGCATGGCTTCTGTGCTGCAGAATGGTGATGTACGGGTTTCAACAGTAGAGCATCTCATGTCGGCGCTGGCCGGACTGGGTATCGACAATATTCATGTAGATCTGAATGCCGAAGAAGTTCCCATCATGGACGGGAGTGCCGGTACTTTTGTATATCTGTTGCGCTCTGCCGGTATTGAAGAACAGGATGCGCCCAAGCGCTTTCTGCGTGTCCTGAAAACCGTGGAAGTGCATGAAGGTGAAGGCGAGAACGCCAAATGGGCGCGTCTTGAACCCTATGCCGGCTTCTCTCTGGCTTTCTCCATCAACTTCCAGCATCCGGCCATCGATTCAACTGCCAGTTTTGCTGAGGTGGATTTCGCCCGCGATTCGTATACCAAGGAAATTGCCCGCGCAAGAACCTTTGGTTTTGCCCAGGAAGTGGAAGCGCTGCGCGCCCACGGTCTGGCCCGCGGCGGAAGCCTGGATAACGCCATTGTGATGGACGAGTTCCGGATTCTGAACTCAGACGGACTGCGTTACGACGACGAATTCGTCAAGCACAAAATTCTGGATGCCATTGGTGATCTGTATCTGATTGGACATCCGCTGCTTGCACGCTATGTAGCCTGCAAATCAGGTCACGGTTTGAACAACAAACTGGCGCGCGAGCTGTTGTCGCAGCCCGATGCCTACGAGATCATTACCTATGATTCGGCAGCCGCGGCGGCCGAAGCGGTCAGTCAGGACTGGCGCCTGGCCTGATTTTTCTTCAGGATCCGCGCCAGCGTTTGTGCCAGATCCTGATTACTGGCGTTCTTTTGCAAATTCAATAGCGCCTCGCAGGAGGCTTCACTCAGCCTCCCGTCCCGGGGGCGATCCTCAGACAGATCGGCATCTTTTGCCGTGATAGGTCGCAGTCCGGACTGGATTTTTATGCGGATTTCATCCACCCGCTGGCCTTTTTCAAGCAGCAGCTGATGTATAGTTGCTGTTAATTGCCGGATTTTTGCTGCGTGGGCAGCGCTGGGAACTGCTATAACCAGTTTTCCGTTTTCCAGGCCTACCACGCGACATGCATTCCCCACAGGCAGTTGCAGGGCATCTGCAATGAGCGCCTGAATCAGACTGAATTTTTCCGCTGTCTGTAATAACTGGCTGCGGCGGGGATCGTGTCCCAACCAATTCAAGGCCGTTTTACCTTCGCCTCGATCGCGGCGCGAAGCACCGTTTTTTTTGTAAAACAGAGCCATAGCTTTTAACAGGTACGAAATTGAAAGAAGAACAACATGCTTCGCAGAATACCACTCCTGCGAAGACAAAGAAAGTATGGGCATTCAGTGCCTCCATGCTGAGTCTTGGACTGGCAGTCGCCGCCGGCGCTTTGCTGGAGCGACATTTCGGCATGCCATCGTTGCCGGTGCACGAGCAACTGGCGTCGGTCGAGTCCTCTCCTGAAGCGTTGCGTGATGCGGCACTGATCCGCCATAACCTGAACGTCATGGCGTCGCAGATCGGGCAGTTACGTGCCAAGGCCGATATGATCAATCGTATGGGCGAGCGCCTGGCCATTAACAGCGGTGCTGACTCAGACCCTTCAGAGCTGCACGAACTGCTTAGCCAGAATGCGCAGGCCAGCGACGAACCCATGGAAGACCTTGAACCTGATAATGACAGCGTAGTGTCGGCTGAAGAACTAGGGCGCGAACTGGACCGGCTTAAAGTTGCTCTTTCCAAAGGCGATGACACCCTCAAGACGGTTGATCTGGTCATGCAGATGAAAGGCGCTCAGCTGCAGCGCACGCCCACCGCCATTCCTGTCTCCATGAACAATGCGCGTGTGTCGTCTACCTACGGATGGCGCAAAAATCCGGTGACCGGTCGCTATATGCTTCATAGCGGGGTGGATTTTGCCGCCCCGGCCGGCTCCTCTGTATTTGCGGCTTCGGCCGGGATTGTGGTGGCCGCCGGCACAATGAACGGTTATGGCAACGTGGTAGATATCGACCATGGGAATGGCGTTGTGACGCGCTACGCTCATAACTCCAAACTGCTGGTCAAGGCAGGAGATCTGGTCGCAAAACGCCAGGTCATTGCCAGGGTAGGCAGTACCGGCCGTTCTACTGGTTCCCACGTCCATTTTGAGGTCCGGGTCAATGATGAACCCACGGATCCTATTGCCTTTTTAAGCCAGATGTCATCGTCAACAGCCGTTGCCAGCACCACGCCAGAAGGCCTGCTGAAGCGGGCAGAGCACGTTGGTGCGGCCGCGCTGGGCACCAAAATGGTCACGGACACAAAAGAGCGCGTCAGATTGCCCGCAGGAATCACTACCCGGCCTCGTATGCGGTAAACTATCGTGATTTTCTCGTGATGACTCACTAACCTGTCAGGCAGAACCCGCATCCCGGTTTTCCTGATTACTCTGAAAGCAGAATGATTTCTTTACTCAAAAAAATTGTTGGCAGCCGTAATGATCGCCTTCTGAAGCAGTATCGCAAGCAGGTCTCCAGAATTAACAGTCTGGAAAAAGAGATGGAAGCGCTGTCGGATGAAGCGCTGGCAGCAAAGACCCAGGAATTCAAGGAGCGTTACCAGAAGGATGGTAATCTGGACGCGATGCTGCCCGAAGCGTTCGCCGTTGTGCGTGAGGCCTCCCGCCGCGTGCTGGGTATGCGTCACTTCGACGTACAGCTGATTGGCGGTATCACTCTGCATTACGGAAAAATCGCCGAGATGCGTACGGGTGAAGGTAAAACGCTGATGAGTACCTTGCCTGTGTACCTGAATGCGATTACAGGCAAAGGCGTGCATGTCGTTACAGTCAATGATTACCTGGCGCGCCGCGATGCGCAGCAAATGGGCCGACTGTACGGCTTTCTGGGTCTGACCGTTGGTGTGGTGGTTCCCGAGCAGGACAACGCCGAGAAAGTAGCCGCCTATCGCGCGGACATCACTTATGGTACCAATAACGAATTCGGTTTCGACTACCTGCGCGACAATATGGAATACCAGGTCGAGGACCGCCGTCAGCGCGAACTCACCTATGCCATAGTCGATGAGGTCGACTCTATTCTGATCGATGAGGCCCGTACGCCGCTGATCATTTCCGGACAGGCAGACGACAATACCGAACTGTACGTCAGAATGAACCAGGTGCCTGCCATGCTGACTCGCATGGCCGCCGAGCCCAAGCCGCAAGAGCCTGAGCCCGAGGGCGATTTCTGGGTAGACGAGAAATCTCAGCAGATTTACCTGTCCGAGGCTGGTCACGAACACGCCGAAGAAATCCTGACCCGTCTGGGCATGCTGCCCGAAGGCGAATCGCTTTACGAACCGCGCCATATTACGCTGATGCACCACCTGATGGTGGCATTGCGTGCGCACAATCTGTTCTTCCGTGACCAGCACTATGTGGTCAACGAAGGCGAAATCGTGATTGTGGATGAATTCACGGGCCGCTTCATGGCCGGCCGACGCTGGTCCGATGGTCTGCATCAGGCCGTGGAAGCCAAAGAGGGCGTCGCCATTCAGCACGAGAACCAGACGCTGGCCTCCATTACATTCCAGAACTACTTCCGCATGTACAAAAAACTGGCGGGGATGACCGGTACAGCTGATACGGAAGCCTACGAGTTCCAGGAAATCTACGGGCTGGAAACGGTCATTATTCCGACCAATCTGCCGATGGTGCGTAAGGACGAAAACGACCAGATCTACAAAAACGATCAGGAAAAATTCGCCGCCATTATCAAGGACATTCGTGCCTGCCACGAGCGCAATCAGCCGGTTCTGGTCGGTACCACCAGCATCGAAAACTCGGAACTGCTGTCCGAATTGCTGAAGAAAGAAAAACTGCCGCATGATGTGCTCAACGCCAAGCAGCATGCGCGTGAGGCTGAGATTGTGGCCGAAGCGGGCAAGCCCGGAAAAATTACCATTGCCACCAACATGGCAGGTCGGGGTACCGACATCGTGCTTGGCGGCAGTATCGAGAAACAGATCTCTTTGGTTCGCGCAGATGACACGCTGACGCAGGAACAGAAAGACGATCGCATTGCTGCGATTCGCGAAAAATGGCTGCCTGTCAATGAACAGGTCAAGCAGGCTGGTGGTCTTCGCATTATTGGTACCGAAAGGCATGAATCACGCCGTATCGATAACCAGTTGCGCGGTCGTGCCGGCCGTCAGGGTGATCCGGGCTCTTCCCGTTTCTACCTGTCGCTGGATGACTCGCTGATGCGCATTTTTGCCGGTGAGCGTGTCCGTGCCATCATGGATCGCCTGGGTACTGACGGTGAGCCTATTGAAGCCAAAATGGTTTCACGCTCCATTGAATCTGCCCAGCGCAAAGTAGAGGGTCGCAACTTCGACATCCGCAAGCAGCTGCTTGAATATGACGATGTGTCCAATGACCAGCGCAAGGTACTTTACGGTCAGCGCAATGAAGTGCTGGAAGAACAGGATTCCGGGCCGCTGGTGGCCAATCTGCGCGATGCCGCCATCACCGATTTTGTTCGTACCTATGTTCCTGCCGAAAGCATGGAAGAGCAGTGGGACATTCCCGCACTTGAGAAAGCGCTGGAAGCCGAATGGCACGTCACTGTTCCTCTGAGCGAGATGCTCGAGAAAAACGACAACATGGGCGAAGAGGAAATTGTGGAAGCGGTGCTTGCACAGGCTCGTGAGAATTACGACAACAAGGTCACTCTGGTCGGCAAGGAACAGTGGGTCTCTTTCGAGCGCGCTATTTTGCTGCAGACAATTGATACTTTGTGGCGCGAACACTTGTCTTCTCTGGACCATCTGCGTCAGGGTATTCATCTGCGTGGCTATGCCCAGAAAGATCCGAAACAGGAATACAAGCGCGAAGCCTTCGAGCTGTTTTCCAGCATGCTGGAACGGGTTCGCAATGAAACCGCACGTGTACTGATGACGGTACAGATTCAGTCACCCGAACAGGTTGAGCAGGCTGAAGCGGATGCCGCACAGTCTCATGTCTCCAACGTGCAGTTCCATCATTCTGATTATGATGAAGCGCTGGCCAATGCCGAGATCAACGAACAGGGCGATGTTTCTGCCGGTGGTATTACGGTCAAGAACATGGTCGGTCGCGTAGGTCGCAATGACCCATGTCCTTGTGGCAGTGGTAAAAAGTACAAGCATTGCCACGGCAAACTGAGCTAAGGCAAGGTACTTGACGATGAGGAAGGCCCCGTAAGGGGCCTTTCTTGTTGCTGCGTGCCATATGCGCGCATGTCAGCGGGCGTTGCTGCGGTGTCGAAATAGTGTCCAGATCAGATAAGAAACAGATTGGCC
>JBEBTQ010000046.1:0-13343 GCA_040393685.1 Advenella kashmirensis
TGGCCGAGCCCTATGACCGTCAGGGTTCCGGCATGAGCTCTTCCCTGCCCTGGGCTAACGCATTTGCGCGCGTTCCTGCGGTACAGAAATACACCGGCGGTGATCGCGTGTGGGTCTATCCAAAAGAGGAATGGATTCGTTGATATTGGCTGTTGCCTGACTCTGATCGGAGCAGGCACGGTTCGGTGAACGATGGGTGTTGTCCGTCAATACGGTTGCAAGTACCGGAGCTCAGTAACGGCTCTCGTTAATCCCGGGTATTGCGTGCCTGAACCTGCGTCAGGTCTTCCTGTGTGTTCACATTCACAAACGCATCCGCATCATCAAAAACCACACGCAAGGCCTGTTGTGCTTCCAGCCACGGAAGCACGGCACGCCGGCCGCTCTGCAGATAGTCGCCCAAGGTATCGAGCACGGACGCGTGCATCAGCAGACAAACGGAATGATCACGCGCACCGGCATGAACAAAAGCAACCTGCCCACCCTGATTCATCAGCGCTTCATATAATCGCGGAACATAGTCCTCGGGCAGCAGGGGCATATCACAGGCGGCAACCACCAGCCAGCCTGTATTCACATGAGGCGCCGCGGCAAGCAGCCCGGCCAGCGGCCCTTGACTCGCACCGAGTTGCGCGTCGTCGGCAATGACCGTTCCATAATCTTTATATTGATCCTGATGCCGGTTTGCACTGATCAGAACACGATCAGCATAAGGCCTGATGACGTCAAGAACCCATTCAATAAATGGCCGTCCATGCAGTGAGACCAGCCCCTTGTCCACGCCTCCCAGTCGGCTGCCCCGTCCGCCGGCCAGAATCAGTGCAGTTACATCATGCACCAGTAAAGGCTTATGTGTCACGTCAGGCTTATACGTCGGCGTCTCCTCTGCCTTATGCGAAGCGCTATCAACAGGCTCGCGCGAAGACACATTAGCAGACGAGTCAGTCTCTCCGATAGCGGTCGTATCTGCGCCGGATCTCGCCGTCCCGGGCTTCGCGGGATCACTCATGATCAGCCCCCGATATAGCTCATTTCAATTTTTTCGCGAGTGCCCTGGAGCTGATCGCGCAATTCGGAATAGCGGTCAGTTCTGCCGGTCCAGATGCCGGCGATGGCACAGGCAATATCGTGATCGGACACGGCGTTCGAGCGCAGCAGCGAGCGCATATCGTAGCCCTGGTCCGCAAAAAGACAGGTGAACAATCTGCCTTCGGGCGACATGCGCAATCGCGTACAGTCTCCGCAGAATGCATGGGTCACACTGGTGATAAGGCCGACCTCCCCACCTCCATCAGCGTATCGCCAGCGCCGGGCCACTTCGCCCGGATAATTGGCGTGCACGGGCTGCAGGTCAAATTTCGATTGCAATATCTGCAGGATGTCGCGCCCGCTGATGACATCTGTCATGTCCCAGTGATTGGTCACGCCGACATCCATGAATTCAATGAATCTCAGAATGTGTCCGGTACCTCGGAAATACTCAGCCATCGGAAGTATCTGATGATCGTTCACACCTTTTTTAACGACCATGTTGACCTTGATCGGCGTTATTCCTGCCTGGCTGGCCGCTTCAATGCCCGCCAGTATCTGATCAACAGAGATATGACTGTCACTCATCTGCTGGAACAGATCCGGATCCAGCGCATCCAGGCTTACCGTAATACGCTGCAGTCCGGCCTCGCGCAGCGGTACCGCCAGGCGCTCCAGCAGCGTCGCATTGGTGGTCAGGGCAATATCGAGCGGCCGGTCATCCAGATCGCGAATCTCTGACAGCATGGCAATCAGCCGGGTCATTTCCTTTCGCAGCAGTGGTTCGCCACCAGTAATGCGCAGTTTGTTGACGCCCAGTCGGGCGAAGACGCGCGCGGTACGCGCAATTTCTTCAAAACTCAGAATCTGGTCATGCGGCAGAAACACATGATCACTGCCGAATTCTTCGCGCGGCATGCAGTAAGAGCAGCGAAAATTACATTTGTCAGTAATGGAGATGCGCAGATCGCGCAAGGCGCGCCCAAACTGATCCACCACCGGCCTCCCGGGAACATAGGTGGCCTGCGGTATTGGTCTTGATGCCGTTCTTCGAATATCGGAAATAGGAATAATTTTAGTCATGAAAGGCTTCGTCTACCGTCTGGATCGTGCCAGTCTCACTTGCATCATACCCCACCAACTGACCCAGAAATTCCAGATAGTCGCTACTGCGCATGAAATGAATGAATTTTTCCACATTGATCTGCTGCAGACTGTTTCTGTGCAATGCAAAAAAATAACGCTCCCGTACCAGTGGAATGAAATCGAGGCCAAACCGGTGTGCGGCAGTCTGCACACCAATGCCAACGTCGGCCATGCCACTTGCAATATGTGCTGCAATGGCCATATGCGTGAACTCACTGTCTTCAAAACCACTGACTGCCGATGTTGAAATATTTTCTTCTTCCAGCATCAGCCCTACCAGATATCGAGTGCTCGAACCCGGTTGCCGGTTGACGAAGCGCACATCCTTGCGTGCCAGATCCCGAATTGTCTGAATATTGCGAGGATTGCCGGGCTTGACAAACATGCCGGTGTTGCGTACGGCCAGATGAACAAGCATATGGGTATCCCGGTTCAGCCAGGGTGCATACCTTTCCAGAATCGCACTTTCAAACTTGCCGACAGGCACCTGGAAGCCCGCCAGCTCACATTCGCTCTGCTCCAGAGCGGCAAGGGCCTCGATGGCGGTACGGTAGCGCAGTTCCAGAATGGGCGACGGCGTGTTCATGCGCTGCGTCAGCCCTTCAACCGCAAAACCGTGACTGGCATGCAGTCGAATATTGGGCGTATGTTCCGGGATGAGCTTTTCCAGCTCTTCCTGCGATTCCGAGGCCAGACTTTCCAGCGTTGGAGATAACCTTGCCTGAATGCGGCGGTTGGCCCATACCAGGCGCTTGGCGAATTCGGACAGCTCCGTGCCCTTACGCCGCTTTGTGATGAGCAGTGGCACTCCGAAAACGTCTTCAAACTGGCGCAGCACGCCCCAGGCATGACGATAGGAGTGGCCGCGACTTTCACTGGCAGCAACAATATTGCCACTCACGTCTATCTCCGCAAGCAAACCCAGCAACATGGACAGCGATAGCGTTTTGCCGTCTGGGGTTTCTATTGTCCACTCCGGATTGATCCGGATGGAAAAGGGGTACATGTGATGCCTCCTTTGACTTGTTCTTGATATGTGTTTTTTAATTCATATTGAAATTATATCTGAATTCGCTACTATTAGGGTAACCGTACGCTGAGTATATGGGAATGACGGGTTCTCAAATTTGCCGTACTGCAGCATTTTAATATGCTAAAAATTGCATATAGCATTAAATCTTATTATTACAATCGGAGACCGCCATGTCCAAAACGGGCATTTCTTCACCCTTCATACAGACGGTTGACAAGAAAATCAGAAAAATGATTCCGCTGACACCGGAAACGCCCCACTCGCGCGCGGTATCAGCCAGCCTGGTTCGCTTTGGCAAAGAGCCCGGCGGACTGCTTCCCATCCTGCATGACATTCAGGACCAGCTGGGATTTATTCCCCCCGAGTGCGTGGATCAGATCGCGCAGGCTCTGAATCGCTCGCGCGCTGAAGTGCACGGCGTCATCACTTTCTATCCGCATTTTCATATGGCGCCCAAAGGCGACATTCATATTGAAGTCTGTCGGGCCGAATCCTGTCAGGCCATGGGCTCGACAACGCTCGAAGCTCATATCCGCAACGCCACCGGCTGTGAAATGAACAGCACCAGCGCAGACGGGCGCTATAGCGTTGACGCGGTCTACTGCCTGGGGCTTTGCGCACAGTCTCCCAATATCATGATCAATGGAGAACCCTGTGCGCATGTTACGCCGCAGGAATTTGACGAATTGCTTCAGGAACATGCGGAGGCCGTGACATCATGAAAATCCGTATTTACATTCCCGCCGATGCTGCCGCCATTGCTGCAGGCGCAGAACGCGTCGTTGCCGCAGTCAAAAAGGAAGCTGCAAACCGCCAATTGGATATTGAACTGGTTCGTAATGGCTCGCGAGGTCTGCTGTGGCTTGAACCTTTGGTTGAGATTGAGACTGAAAACGGTCGCGTGGCCTATGGTCCGGTCAAAGTCAAAGAGGTGCCCTCGCTTTTTGAAGCCGATTTTCTGCGTGGCGGCGAACATCCGCTGGGCCATGGTCTGACTGACGACATTCCTTATCTGAAAAACCAGGAGCGTCTGACGTTTGCCCGGGTTGGCATTACCGATCCGCTCTCGGTGCAGGACTATATGGACCATGGCGGATTTGCAGGACTGCGCAATGCGCTGCAAATGGATCCAGCAGCCATTGTTCAGGAAGTCACTGATTCGGGTCTGCGCGGCAGAGGCGGCGCGGCCTTTCCTACCGGCATCAAATGGAAAACTGTCCTGGGTACGCCGGCGGACCAGAAATATATTGTCTGCAATGCCGATGAAGGCGACTCGGGCACCTTCTCTGACCGCATGCTGATGGAAGGCGATCCGCTATGCCTGATCGAAGGCATGACCATCGCAGGGCTGGCCACTGGTGCCACCAAAGGCTACATCTATGTTCGTTCCGAGTATCCGCATGCCATCACCGCACTGAACCGTGCTATTGATGCCGCCACAGAAGCGGGCTGGCTGGGAACAGACATCCAGGGCAGCGGAAAAACGTTTGAACTGCAAGTACGCAAAGGCGCAGGCGCTTATATCTGCGGTGAAGAAACCTCTCTTCTGGATTCGCTGGAAGGCAAACGCGGACTGGTGCGAGCCAAGCCGCCGCTACCAGCCATCAAAGGGCTTTTTAGCAAACCCACGGTTATCAATAATGTGATTTCTCTGGCCAGTGTGCCCTTTATCCTGGCCGCCGGTGCCCAGGCCTACGCCAATTACGGCATGGGTCGCTCCAAAGGAACACTGCCCTTCCAGCTTGCCGGCAATATTCGCCAGGGCGGGCTTGTTGAAAAAGCCTTTGGCCTGACGCTGCGCGAACTGCTGTTCGATTTCGGCGGTGGCAGTGCCAGCGGCCGTCCCATCAAAGCCGTTCAGGTAGGCGGCCCGTTGGGAGCCTATCTGCCTGAATCCCAGTGGGACGTGCCGATGGATTATGAAGCCTATATGAAAGTGTCGGCCATGATCGGGCACGGCGGCATTGTTGCCTTTGACGACACCACACGCATGAATGATATGGCCCGTTATGCCATGGAGTTCTGTGCCGTCGAGTCCTGTGGCAAATGCACGCCCTGTCGTATTGGTTCCACGCGTGGAACCGAAGTCATCGATCGCATCAGCGCCAATGACCATCGCGAAGAGAATGTAGAACTGCTGCGAGACCTCTGTGACACCATGCTGGGTGGCTCGCTTTGCGCGCTGGGCGGGATGACACCGTATCCTGTTCTGTCAGCATTGCAGCATTTCCCTGAAGACTTTGGCATCGAAGTCGCCGCCGAAACACATTCGTCATAATTATTAAGCTACATCCGCTGCCCGCAAAGGCAAGGAGCCACTCATGTTAGAAACCGTCGTCAAACGTGATATTGATCTGGGTACGCCCGCCATCACATCCGAAAAACTCGTCACCGCCACGATTGATGGTTACGAGATCTCGGTGCCCGAGGGCACATCCGTCATGCGCGCCGCTGCGCTCAATGGCGTGAACATTCCCAAACTGTGTGCGACCGACAGTATCGAAGCCTTTGGCTCATGTCGTCTGTGCCTGGTGGAAATCGAGGGTCGCCGCGGTTATCCCGCCTCCTGCACCACACCGGTAGAAGAAGGCATGGTGATTCACACCGAAACGCCCAAGCTGCATCAGTTGCGCCGTGGCGTGATGGAATTGTATATTTCTGACCATCCGCTGGATTGCCTGACCTGCCCTTCCAATGGCGATTGTGAACTTCAGGATATGGCAGGTGTGGTCGGATTGCGCAATGTGCGGTATGGCTATGAAGGCGCCAACCATCTGAAGGACCAGAAGGACGAATCCAATCCGTATTTCACTTATGATCCCAGCAAATGCATTGTCTGCAACCGCTGCGTGCGCGCCTGTGAAGAAACGCAGGGCACCTTTGCCCTGACGATCTCCGGCAAGGGCTTTGCCTCGCGCGTCTCTCCAGGTCAGGATCAGCCGTTTCTGGACAGTGAATGCGTTTCCTGCGGTGCCTGCGTACAGGCCTGTCCGACAGCGACGCTGGAAGACAAGAGTGTGATTGAACTGGGTCAGGCCGATCATGCCGTGGTCACGACATGCGCCTATTGTGGCGTGGGTTGCGGGTTCAAAGTTGAAATGAAAGGCGAGACTGTGGTTCGCATGACGCCATGGAAAGATGGCCAGGCCAATCGTGGTCACTCCTGCGTCAAGGGGCGCTTCGCATGGGGCTATACCACCCACAAGGAACGCATTACCACACCCATGATCCGCAAGAACATTTCTGACCCATGGAAAGAAGTATCGTGGGACGAGGCCATTGCATATGCGTCCAGTGAATTCAAGCGGCTGCAGGCTACCTACGGCCGGGATTCGGTGGGCGGCATTACCTCCTCACGTTGCACCAACGAAGAAACCTGGCTGGTGCAGAAACTGGTGCGAGCAGCGTTCAATACCAACAATGTGGACACCTGCGCGCGCGTCTGCCACTCCCCAACGGGCTACGGTCTGAAAACGACGCTGGGTGAATCTGCCGGCACGCAGACCTTTGATTCGGTCATGTTTACCGACGTTGTCATTGTGATGGGCGCCAATCCCAGTGCGGCCCACCCCGTCTTCGCCTCGCGCCTGAAAAAACGCCTGCGCCAGGGTGCACGCCTGATTGTTATCGATCCACGTCAAACCGAACTGGTCAGCTCTCCACATATCCGCGCCGACTTTCATCTGCAGGTCAAACCCGGCACCAACGTTGCCCTGCTTTGCGCCATGGCACATGTGATTGCGACAGAAGGTCTGGTCGATATGGATTTTGTGCGCGAGCGCTGTGAAGACAAAGCCTTCAATGAATGGCTGGAATTTGTCAGCCAGCCACAGAATTCGCCCGAAGCGATGCAGGAAGAAACCGGTGTACCCGCCGAAGAGATTCGCGGGGCAGCAAGACTGTTTGCTACCGGCGGCAATGGCTCCATCTATTATGGCCTGGGTGTGACCGAACACAGTCAGGGTTCCACTACAGTGATGGCAATTGCCAATCTGGCCATGGCCACAGGCAATATCGGCCGCGAAGGCGTGGGTGTCAATCCGCTGCGTGGACAGAACAACGTACAGGGTTCCTGCGACATGGGCTCGTTCCCGCATGAACTGCCGGGCTATCGTCATATTTCTGATGACGTCACCCGCCACGAGTTTGAAAAAGCCTGGAACGTAACGCTGCAACCCGAACCCGGTCTGCGCATTCCCAATATGTTCGACGCCGCACAGGAAGGCACATTCAAGGGTCTCTACTGTCAGGGCGAAGATATTGTTCAGTCCGATCCGAATACCCAGCATGTCGCCGCGTCGTTGTCTGCGATGGAATGCGTTGTCGTTCAGGACATCTTCCTTAACGAAACGGCCAAATATGCGCACGTGTTTTTGCCAGGCTCTACTTTCCTGGAAAAGGATGGCACGTTCACGAACGCGGAAAGACGTATATCACGCGTGCGCAAAGTGATGGAACCTGCAGGCGGTATGGCCGACTGGGAAATCACCTGCGCTCTGTCCAATGCGCTGGGCTATCCCATGAACTACACCCATCCATCTGAAATCATGGATGAAATTGCCGCACTGACACCTACCTTTGCAGGCGTATCCTACGAACGCCTGTCGGAAATGGGCAGTATTCAGTGGCCTTGCAACGATGAGGCCCCTGATGGCACACCGATCATGCACATTGACGAGTTCGTGCGTGGCAAAGGCAAGTTCATGATTACCAAATACATTCCCACGGACGAAAGAAGCACCCGGAAATTTCCGCTGCTCTTTACGACCGGGCGTATTCTGTCGCAATACAACGTGGGTGCCCAGACGCGCCGCACGCCCAATGTGGCCTGGCACTCGGAAGACGTGCTGGAAATCCATCCGGTGGACGCCGAAGACCGTGGCATCAGTCAGGGCGACTGGGTGGGAATCCAGAGTCGTGCAGGAGAAACCGTCCTGCGTGCCAACGTCACCACCCGCGTGCAGCCTGGCGTTGTATATACCACGTTCCACTTCCCCGAATCCGGTGCCAATGTGGTAACCACGGACAACTCTGACTGGGCGACTAACTGCCCCGAATACAAGGTTACCGCGGTCCAAGTCACGCGAGTCACGCAACCTTCCAGCTGGCAGAATCACTGGAATGCTTTCCACAAGCAACAGAGCGGTCTGTTGGATAATCGGGTTCCCATGGACGAGACTTCAGTGACCAGCTAAGATAGCGGCGACATTTACAGAGCAGGATATTTTCGATGAACAAGGTCGTCTCTCGGGCATCACCAACTGCAAGCCAGGATATCCCTATTGAGGATACAGACGACATGCCTACCGGTCATCAGACCAGCATTTCGCTTTCTGTCACGCGAGTAAGTGATGGCCAGGTCCGCATTTCGTCGGAACGAGATGACATTGCCGTGGAAACGCCGGTGGCCATTGAATTTAACGGCATCAATCATGCTGTTATGCTCGCGACACCGGCAGATTTGCAGGACTTCGCCTGGGGCTTTTGTCTGACTGAAGGCATCGTACGGTCACCCAATGACATTCGTGATATTGAGATGGAGACCACGCAACTCGGACTGATTCTGCATGTGCAGATCAGCCCGGCATGCATGCAGTTTCTCAAGGAACGTCGGCGCCAGATGGCCGGTCGCACTGCCTGCGGATTATGTGGCGTGGAAACACTGGATGCCGTCAGGCGTCTGCCAGCAGTTGCACCGCCCAGCAATTCTGGCAGCAGCAATGAATCATCCCCGAGCCGCTCAGATCTGCAGTCGCTGCCGCCCGGTGTGTCGCTGACACAATTGCTGGAAGGGATGAGTGCCTTGCGTCATCAACAGCAATTGCACCAAATCACCGGCGCGACCCATGCCGCTGCCTGGCTTGCTCCTGACACAAACGAGCCTGCCTTCATTCGCGAAGATGTGGGTCGCCATAATGCACTGGACAAAACCATAGGCGCCCTGCTGCGCGAGAATCAGCCAACAGGCCGCGGCGCTTTGCTGGTCACCAGCCGAGCCAGCTTTGAAATGGTACAGAAGGCGGCCATGGCCGGCTGCCCGATTCTGGCCGCCGTATCAGCACCCACCTCTGCCGCCATTGCGCTGGCGGCAGAAACCGGCATTACGCTAATGGGTTTTACCCGTGCGCAGCAGGCCACCATCTACGCACATCCTGAACGTTTTCAATGACAGACACAAGGCAACACACCATGACTTCACATCAGGTCAACACCACCGCAATGCTCATCAAAATGGCCAACCAGATAGCCGATTTTTTTGAAGCCCTTCCCGACAGAGAAGAAGGGTTGCGCAGTGTCTATGAACATATTCGAAAATTCTGGGAGCCGCGCATGCGCATTGCACTGCTCGAGTTTCTGGACAAACACCCTGAAGGCAAAGACGAGGAAATAGCGCTATCCCCATTCGCACTGGAAGCCATCAATATGTACAAGGCGGAACTCAAACCCGCCCCCAGCTATGCAACCCCTGTAACACCACAAGGCTGACAAGCCAAAACCAATAATCTATATCCAAGGAGACATCAATGGATCAAGCCGTTACCCGTGGCGGATTCTTCAGCAAGGAGCGGATCACAGCCGGTCCTGGATTCAACAGGTGGATGGTGCCGCCTGCTGCCTTAGCCATTCACCTATGTATCGGACAGGCTTACGCCTTTTCCGTATTCAATAAACCCATGACCCAACTGCTGGGGATCACCGAATCTGCCCCCGGAGACTGGACCATTCCGCAATTGGGCTGGATCTTCAGTATCGCCATTGTTTTCCTTGGTCTGTCGGCTGCGTTCGCCGGAAAATGGCTGGAAGAAGTCGGTCCGCGCAAGGCCATGTTTGCCGCTGCCTGCTTTTTCGGTGGCGGTTTTCTTGTGGCTGCCCTGGGCATGAAACTGCATATGTTGTGGCTGGTGTATCTGGGCTACGGCGTATTGGGGGGCATAGGCCTGGGCATCGGCTATGTCTCGCCGGTTTCCACGCTGATCAAGTGGTTTCCCGACAGACGCGGTATGGCTACCGGGATGGCGATCATGGGTTTTGGTGGAGGCGCCATGATTGCCTCTCCATTATCACTCAAACTGATGGAAAGCTTCAAAAGTGCGACTTCCATGGGTGTGACAGAAACCTTTGTGGTACTGGGCATTGTCTACTTTATTTATATGTGTATTGGCGCACTGGCCATCCGTATTCCTGCCCCCGACTGGAAGCCTGAAGGCTGGACACCGCCCTCACAACAGAATGCCATGATTTCCCGCAATCATGTACATATTGACCGGGCAATCAAGACGCCACAGTTCTGGCTGCTCTGGTGGGTACTTTGCCTGAACGTGACTGCTGGTATTGGTGTGCTTGGGCAGGCCTCTTTAATGATCCAGGAAAGCTTTCAGGGTCAGATTACCGCTGCAGCCGCCGCCGGCTTTGTTGGATTACTTTCGCTTGCCAATATGATTGGTCGCTTCGCATGGTCCAGCGTTTCCGATTACATCGGCCGCAAAATGACCTACGCCACCTTCTTCATCCTGGGCACCATTCTTTACCTGCTGGTTCCTGGTATGGGCAGCGCAGGACATGTGGCTCTGTTCGTGCTGTTCTATCTGATTATTCTGTCCATGTACGGTGGCGGTTTTTCAACGGTACCTGCATATCTGGCTGATCTTTTCGGCACGCGCTATGTTGGTGGTATTCACGGACGGTTGCTGACAGCATGGTCTGCTGCCGGCGTATTCGGTCCTGTTCTGGTCAATTACATCCGTGATTATCAGCTGAAAATGGGCATTCCGAAATCAGATGCCTACATCTATACCATGTATGTCATGGCTGGCCTGCTGGTTATCGGTTTCATCTGCAATCTGCTGATTCGACCCGTCAGTGCCGAACACCATATGCAAGCCGAAGAACTCATGGCACAGCCCATTCCGGCTGCCGCCAAATAAGCAGGAGACACGAACATGCAAAATGAAAATCATCGCAAGACACCCACCGGCCTGATTATCGCTTTCTGGCTGCTGGTTGGCATACCCCTGGTCTGGGGAGTAAGCAATACCATTATTACGGCATCGGCACTGTTCAAATAACAGCTGCACGTCCTATTTAAATACGACGTCCGCCCTCTTTAAACGCTGCAAGGTGCAGCGTTTTTTTATAATGAAACCCGAGAGCATCCACATTGCGCGGGCACCCCATCAGGGGACTCGCATCCCGGGGACATCATGAGTACTCACAAGCGCCTCCTTCTGGTTGAAGATGAACTGAGCATTGCCGCCAACATCTGCAGCTATATGGAAAAAAAAGACTATCTGGTTGACGTCGCCTACGATGGCAACGCTGCCATATCCCTGCTTGAACAATATGTTTTTGACGCCATCATCCTGGACCTGGGTCTGCCCGGCAAAAGCGGCTTCGATGTGCTGCAACACATTCGTGATGTCGCCACGCTCAGTACCCCGGTTGTCATACTGACAGCACGCGACGGTCTGCAGGACAAGCTCACCGGTTTCTCCCTGGGCACAGATGATTATCTGACCAAGCCATTTTCCCTGAACGAGCTGGAGGCTCGCGTCAATGCGCTGATCAAACGCGCGACCGGGTCGGTGGCCAATCCGGTACGACGCTGGGGTGATATTGAAATTGACACGCGCTCTCGCATTGTCTCCATCCGTGGCATCCCCGTGCACCTTACGCGCAAGTCCTACGATATCCTGAGCACCTTTATGCAATACCCGGGTGAAGTCATTTCCAAGGAACGGTTTGAAAGCCTGTTATGGGCTGACGATCCCAAGTCCTCGGATGCCCTGCGCAGCCAGATTCATCTGTTGCGCAAGGCCCTGTCTGAACACGATTGTGATGTGATCGAAACAGTCCATGGCACTGGCTGGCGCCTGGGCAATACCAGTAGCAAATCATGAGAAGCCGTGGGCAACTCTCGCTGGCCCAGCGCATGGCCCTGGCGCTGACAGGCGCGGTAACGCTTTTTGTGATTGTGCTTTGCGTGCTGTCGTTGTGGGCATTTGACAGCATGGAAGACAACCTGGTGGACTCCGCCCTGCTCGCGGAAAAAGACCGGATAGTGGCACAGAGTGATGTAAACGCAAAGGAGCCGGGTCTGGGCTCGCAGGAAAGCATGAACCAGCCCATCCGCCGCTGGGACATTCGCAGTACCGCGGATGAAACAACCCTGCCTCAACAATTACGTCATATGAGCGATGGCGCCCACTTTCTGCAACCCGGCAGCGCGACCTGGCACGTTCTGGTCTTTCCCAATGAAGGCGCAAAAACGGTCCTGCTCTATGATGCTACGGTCAATGAACAGCGCGTTCACGACTTTGCACTGATTGTGATAATGGCTGGACTGCTGTGTATCGGTCTGTCCTACTTTCTGGCCCGTCGCGTGTCGCGCCATATCACAGATCCTGTACAAAGCCTCACGCAGACGCTCTCTACCTGGGCGCCAGGCGCCTCCAATCTGTCTGCCAGTCGCAATGACGAAGTGGGCCGGCTGATTGAAGCGTTCAATCGCATGCAAAGCCAGGTTGAAAAATCCATTGCCCAGGAAAAAGAATTTTCTGCGAATCTGAACCATGAGATTCGCACTCCGCTAACCACGATACGTACCGATGCCGAAATTGCACTGGAAGACAGCGCCCTGTCTGCCGAAACACTTCAGCGACTGAAACGAACAATCAGTAATGTGGATTTGATAACCGACACCCTGGAAAGCACGGTACATCTGAAAACCGAAGCCCGCCAGGATCCGGAGCCTGTGCACTTGCGCGACTGCCTGGAAAATGCCTGGCAAACCAGTATGAGTACAGATGAGGATTCCGGACTGCAACTGGTCAATCAATTGCTGCCCGAAGATGTGATGGTGGTCAATCGCTATGCCATGCAGATGATTATGCGCAATCTGATACGCAATGCGCTGGAACACGCTGCAGCCAGCACACTCACGGTTTACCGCTCGGGCGACAGGCTGTATTTTGAGGATAATGGCAAGGGCATTGCGCCGGCAGACCTGCCTCGGATTTTTGACCGATATTACAGCGGCCACAGCCGTGATGTGCAATCGACGACTGTATCAGACTCACCTGCCATGCCTGGCAAGCGGCGCGGTCTGGGTCTGGCCATTGTTCAGCACATTTGTGCA
>JBEBTQ010000047.1:0-13228 GCA_040393685.1 Advenella kashmirensis
CGCTGGGCTTTCTGGGTGCCTACTCACTGGTCCGGGGCACCTATGGTCATAAGAAGCTGCTGGTCTCCTTTTGTCTGCTGCCCCTGATCATTCCCACCATTATCACGGCCGTGGCATTGTATTTTACTTCCGTGCCTCTGGAGCTGGTTGGTTCGAAACTCTGGATAGCGGTCTGTCATGCCATGCTGGCAATCCCGGTCGTTCTGCTGATTCTCATCAGTTCTCTGCAGAACATTGATGTATCGGTAGAACGGGCGGCAGAGGTATTTGGCGCCAGCAAGTTCTATACACTCACTCGCGTGATTATTCCACTTGCGATTCCCGGCATCCTGTCTTCACTGTTTTTCAGTTTTCTGACTTCGTTTGATGAATTGATTGTTTCCCTGTTTCTATCAGGCCTGGAAAGTGAAACCATGCCGGTCAGGATCTGGAACAGCCTGCTCATGAACATGGAGCCGGTCATTGCAGCAATCAGTACCTTCCTGATCTTCGTCACAGTGATTCTGCTGTTGCTGGAGCTTCTGGTCAGAAAGGCGCGTACAAAGCAGCTGAGAGCCGCGTAACGGTACGACAGAGCGTATCACAACACATTATCAAATGGCCTGAGTCCGGTGCACTACCGAACCCAGGCCTTAAAAACCTGGCTTTAAAAGCAGGGCTTTAAACGTTCAGCTTGTTGAGGTCACTTTCCCGCGAGTGCCATTCTGCTAAAGAAACGTCTGGGCAATTTCAGTGGCCGTATTTTCCAGTTCCGGTTTCAGCGCCAGCAATTGCTCGAAAGTCTTATCCTGTTCAAAGGCCTGCACTGCCACAGCAGCGCATACGCGATTCTTGCCCAGCGTAACGGGCACGGCCAGGGCGTTCATGCCTTCGACATGTTCATGCTGACTGATTCCATACCGGCGTCGTCTGGTGCGCGTGAGCTCAGCCTCCAGTTTGATGACATCTGTGATACTCTGCGACGTTCTGGGTCGCAACGGAAGACTGTGCAATAGCCGATCGCGTCTTTGCCGAGGCAGCAGACTCAACAACAGCTTGCCACTGGCCGAACAGTGCATGGGCACATAAGAACCGGGCTTAAGACCCAGTGTCGCTGCCCCGGGATACTGGGCACGATCCAGATAGATGATTTCATGCCCGCTGATGGCCGTCAGATTGCAATTGAGTTTGATCCTGTCCACCAGTTCACTGAGCAAGGCGTGTCGCGCCACGGCCAGACTGCCGGAACTCATGAGTACCTTTACCGAGAACTGGCGTACTCGCGCCGAGCATTCATATTTTTTACTGTCTGAGACCTGCACAATCAGCCACGCTGCCTCAAGCTGTCTGAGAATCCGGTGAACAGTCTGCTTGGGCAAATGAATCTGCTCAACAACCTCGCTCAACTGCATGGGCTGTCCGGCAGCAGCCAGTATTTCCAGTACGCGAAACGACCGAATTGCCGCGGCATTCTCCGATGCACTCATTGAATTTCCCCTCCTGTCTTTATCTGCCTCAAGGACGCTTTCATTCCACTATAGAAGCTTCGTCCCGAAAATCAATAAAAAGCATTTCTTGTGCCCCGCCGCAAATGCGAAATTGCAATTTTCGGGACTTTTGTCTGTTGAGCATACCCTATATTTTCAGAAATATTACAGATTTGATTGATTAACTGAGGGAGACGCAGATGGATACGCTTAACGCCACCAGTCCGGAGCAAACGACCCAGACAGTGACCCGCATTGTTGAACGGGCACGGGCCGCACAGGAATATTTTTCCACCCTTGATCAGGACCGCATCGATGAGGCCGTACTGGCAGTCGGTTGGGCCATCATGGAACCGGATCGGAATCGACAACTGGCCGAGAAGTCCGTGAGCGATACGGGCATGGGTAACGTACCCGATAAAATCCGCAAGAATCATCGCAAGACCCTTGGCCTGCTGCGGGATCTGGATGGACTGCAAACGACGGGCATCATTCGCTCAGATCCGGAATCCGGCATCTCTGAAATTGCGCGTCCCGTTGGCGTCGTGGCAGCCATTACCCCTTCCACCAACCCGGGCGCCACGCCTGCCAACAAAATCATTAATGCCATCAAATGCGGCAATGCCGTGATTGTTGCACCGTCTCCGAAAGGCGCTGGAACCAGTGCCATGCTGCTGGATTTCATTCATGAAGAATTCGATCGGATTGGGATTCCGCGCGATCTGGTGCAAATGCTGCCAACGCCCATCAGCAAACTGGCAACGTCAACGCTGATGCAACAGGCAGACCTGGTCGTTGCCACTGGCTCCCAGGCCAACGTGCGGATGGCCCACACCAGCGGGACACCAGCTTTTGGTGTCGGGGCGGGCAATGTGACCACAATTGTGGATTCGTCTGCAGATATGAGTACCGCTGCCAGCCTGATCCGGCAATCCAAAACCTTTGACAATGCGACCAGTTGCTCATCAGAAAACAGCGTCATCATTCTGGCACCGGTTTATGACGCCATGCTGCAGGCCCTGAAACAGGAAGGAGGCATGTTGCTGGAAGATTCCGACAAACGTCAGCTGCAGGATCTGATGTGGCACGAGGGCAAACTGACGCCGGCTGCGTCGGGCAAAAATGCAGGTGAGATCCTGCAGGCAGCCGACATTGCTGCTGCATCCAATTCAGATGCAATAGGTTTTCTGATGGTTGAGGAAAGCGGCTTCGGGCCCGAGCACCCGTTTTCCGGAGAAAAGCTCGCGCCGGTGCTGACCGTCTATAAGGCGCAGGACTTCAGTGACGCCGCAACCATTGCAGCAAAAATCTACGACTATATGGGTGCGGGTCATTCTATTGGACTTCACAGTGCCGATCCCGGGCAGGCAAGGCAACTGGGGCTGACGCTGCCAGTTTCACGAGTGATTGTGAATCAGGCGCATTGCTTTGCGACTGGCGGCAACTTTGATAACGGACTGCCGTTCTCGTTATCAATGGGTTGTGGTACATGGGGCGGCAACAGCTTCTCTGACAATATGAATTACCGCCATTACCTGAATATTACACGTGTGGTTGAAACCATACCTGTCAGGGAACCCCTGCCCGAAACACTCTTCTCGGACTACCTGGCGAGGTATCATCATGACTGAGCAAACAACCATTGCAGCGGTACTGGAACAGAATGCGCAGCAGACCCCCGCTGAACCCTGCCTGATTGATGCGCTGAGTCATGATTCGCTCTCTTACGGAGAATTGCAGGCACGATGCCGCCAATTTGCGATTCAGCTGAACGCCCTGGGAATCAAGCGCGGCGATACCGTTTCAGTGTTTATGCCTAATGGCGTGAACACGGCAAGAATCATTATCGCGGCCATGGCCGGCGGGTTTGTGATCAATCCGATCAATCTGCTGAGTCAGGAAAAGCAACTGGCCTATGTGCTGGGCCACTCCGATGCCACAATTGTGTTTACCACAACTGAGCTTGAACCGATGGTCACTCAGGCGCTTGAGCATTGTGGCGCACAGATTCCCGTCGTCACGACTGCTGCCGATGAGCACGATCTGCCTACGCTCACTCACGCACCGCTACCGGCCAGCAGCAATGAAGCGATACAGCCGGAAATGCCTGCCTTGCTGATGTACACATCCGGCACGACAGGTGTACCCAAGGGTGTGGTTCTCAGCCACGCAAATCTGCTCGCAAGCGCCCGGGCTATCGCAACAGAGCATCGGCTGAACCAATCGGACAGATGTCTTTGCGTGTTGCCGTTGTATCACATTAATGCAATTGTGGTGAACCTGCTCACACCGCTATTGAGTGGTGCTCCCGTAATCATTGACTGCAAGTTCTCGGTATCGCGTTTCTGGGAAAGCGTGCAGAAATTCGAATGCACCTGGATCAATGCGGTTCCAACGATTATCAGCTACCTGATCAACGACAACAATACGCAACCGGCGGATTGCAGCCGAATCCGCTTTTGTCGCTCCGCATCTGCTGCACTCGCGCCGTTTCATCACAAAGCCTTTGAAGACAAATTCGGCATCGGAATTATCGAAACAATGGGCATGACCGAGACTGCTGCGCCTATTTTCAGCAATCCCTATGAACCTTCAAAGCGCAAGATGGGCAGTATCGGCCGACCATCTGGCGTGCTGGCAAAGGTTGTGGACAAGGATGGCAATACTCTGCCCGCCAATCAGAAAGGAGAGATTCTGGTCAGAGGCGCCAATGTCATGCTGGGCTATTACAAATCGGCAGAGCAGACCAGCAAGGCATTTACCGAAGATGGCTGGCTGCGTACGGGTGATCTGGGATACCGGGATGACGATGATTTTTATTTCATTAGTGGTCGCGTCAAGGAACTGATTATCAAAGGAGGAGAAAACATTGCTCCGCGCGAAATTGATGAAATTCTACTACTGCACCCGGATATTCTGGATGCAGCCGTGGTGGGGATCGACGATACGCATTACGGCCAGAATATTGCAGCCTATATCGTAAAGCGCACGGCCACCCGCAACGACGAAGATCTCATTCGGGATCTGGATCAGTTTTGTGTCAAGGAACTGGGGCGATACAAATCCCCTGCTGCGTTCCGTTTTGTGTCCGAGTTGCCCAGAGGCCCCTCGGGAAAAGTTCAACGTTTGAAATTGCTGGAGATGTAAACACCGCTGAAATTTATAAGCATGATTTAACCAATCAGGAGACAACATGATCAGGAATATAAAAACCAGACATATGGTATTGGGCCTGCTCTGCGCAATGTACTTTATTGCATATGTGGATCGCGTCAATATCGCAGTCGCCGCACCTTTCATCGCCAAGGAGTTCAATCTCACGCCCACCGAACTGGGGTTCATTTTTTCGGCATTCGCCTACCCGTATCTGGTCATGCAGATACTGGGCGGATGGCTGGCAGACAGGTTCGGACCCAAGAAAATACTACTGTTGCTGTCGCTGATCTGGGGCCTTGCCACACTGCTGACCGGCTTTGTTGGCGGTTTGATTGCGCTTGTTATCATGCGCGTGCTGCTGGGACTTGGCGAAGGAGGTGCTTTTCCCACGGCAACCCGTGCGATGACATCCTGGATGCCCAAATCCTCAAGAGGCTTTGCTCAGGGTATTACTCATAGCTTTTCGCGTCTGGGCGGGGCCATTACGCCGCCCATCGTTCTGGCCATTGTTTACTATTGGGGCTGGCGCGAAGCGTTTATCGTGCTGGGCGCCGTGAGTCTGGTCTGGACGCTTGCCTACCTGCTGTTCTTCACAGATACGCCGCATGAACACAGAACCATCACGGCTGCCGAAATCGAAGAAATCGGAGAGCCCGCCCGCAAGAACAAGGCAGTCGGCAAGACACCGTGGAAAGACATGATCAGCAAAATGTGGCTGGTGACGTTTGTGGATTTCTGTTACGGCTGGTCATTATGGGTATTCCTTACCTGGCTGCCTTCCTATCTGAAAGATGACCGCGGCTTCGATCTGAAGGCCATGGCTCTGTTCACAACGCTGCCGCTGCTTGCCGGCGTGATTGGTGACACGCTTGGAGGCGTCATCTCGGACAAACTGTTTATCCGTACCGGACGTCTGCGCTTTGCCCGGGTTACCGTGCTCTCACTGGGTCTTTTCCTGGCTTTTGTCTGCATCATGCCCATGATTTTCATTCGTGATCCGCTCATTGCCATTGTGCTGATTTCTGCCTGCTTCTTTTTCCTGGAACTCACCAATCCCGTTTTGTGGAGCCTGCCCATGGACATCGCTGGCAAATATGCGGGTACTGCAGGAGGCATGATGAATTCCGGCTTTGGTCTGGCCGGTGCTATCTCACCTGTGGTATTCGGTTTCCTGATCCAGACGACAGGAAACTACACGCTGCCCTTTCTTATTTCCGCAGCGCTGCTTCTTATCGGAGCGATCGCGGCTTTGAAAATTGATCCTACACGCACGATAGCCGAAAGTGCCAGCCGGCCCCGCAACATGCCGGTTAAAAAAACCGGCCGTGCTCCGGCCTTCGCGATGGGACTGACTGCCGGCCCCAAACGCTGACAGCAGTCGTAGAACCCTCTGGCCAGTGACTACAGATTTGGTCGCTGGCCGAGGAAAGATGGACGAACGAAGTATGAGAAAAGAACCTGTATTTGGTCGCCAGCCTCTGCATGGCGGTCGCAAACTGGAACATTGAGCAGCCGTTCTTTATTGCATTGCACACGTCATATCTGTCGTGTTATGAGTATGCGTTATAAGAAAAAAATGGCCCGGCGTGGCCAAAATTATCGGGATTCTCGTGCACAATCAGGATCTGATCGCCTACGGGTTTACCCAAGGTCACGGGTAAGCCCTTGAATCTGAATTAAAAACGACTTTTTTCAAATACAAACGAAATATGTGATAGTTTATTCCAAATATGGAATTAGATAAAAATTATTAAGGTAAATATCAGCTTATTGTTCCATTTATGGAATTCATATTTCTGTAATAGCTATTTTTCATCGATCTCCAAAAGTTCATAATGACTTCACTGAAACCAGCGATGTGCCTTCCAAAAGACACTTGACGCGGATTTCATCCGATCATTTTTGGAGTTAACTATCATGAAAAAAGTACTTGCATCTCTTATCTTCGGCGCCGCTTTTGTTGCAGGTGCCGCAAGCGCAGCGGAAGTTTCCGACAACAATTACCCTAATGTCGAACACGCCGTCAGCCCCGTTCAGCAAAATCTGGTTGTTGATCAGTCTGGTGTTCGCGACTCTGCTTATCCACGCGTTCGCAGCGAAAGCACAGAAAACCGTAGCGAAGTCCAGCGCGAACTGGCTGCCTATAACCAACAGCATCCTGTAGATGAATATCTGAACTAATTCTGGTCGCCGAACATGCTTCGGCGTCCACACGGGTTCTGGTGAGTTTACATATTCTTTGCAGACCCGGTATTCCGTTCAGGCCATGTATTCTGTGCAGCTCCCAAGGATTGCACCTGAAGTATCAGACCTACCTCGTTCACCGCCCTCTCCCGGGGCGGTGTTTTTTTTGGCGCTTTTCCTCGGATCAATCAGCGCCGGCTCACAGTTGCTTCAGCGCTTCCACCTCTTCCCGCATGACTTCACCAAAGACATCAATAAATGCGCGCGTTGCCGGTGAAAGCAGTCGTCTTCCGGGCGTTACACACCAGACCGTGGCCTGAGGCAAATACCACCCTGGCAGAACCGGGACCAGCGTGCCGTCAAGAATATTGGGTCTTGCCATGGAGTCGGGAAGGCCTGATATACCCATGCCATTGAGCGCCATGGTTCGCTGCAGCCCCAGTGAATTGGAGCTGAATAGGCAACCGGGCTTGCCTTCCCAATAATTCTCATCCTGACTCAGACGCCAGTTACGAATATCTCCCGAGCTATTGAGCAGCAACAAGCCTCGGTGCTGCTTGAGCTCTTCCGGGCGTTTTGGCTCCCCATGCCTGCTTATATAAGAAGGGCTCGCATAGAGTGAATTCACAAGTGTCATCAGGGGACGCGCCACCAGCGAATTATCATCGGGAAGAACCCCGGCGACGCGTATCGCAACGTCAAATCGTTCTGCGAGCAGGTCCACGCGCCTGGCAGATAAATCCAGTTCCAGCCGCACTTTTGGGTGCTTCTTTGAAAACCGAGGCAGAAACTCAGCAAGCGCATGTTCGAAAAAATCCGGTGGAAATGACACACGCAATACGCCCTGAGGTGTGGTCTGCCGGTTCAGGGCAAACGCCACCGTGCTTTCTGTTTCATCCACCAGTCTGGTTGCATGCTCCAGTACTTCACGACCGAAATCGGTGATAAGCAGCTTGCGCGTACTGCGCGTGATTAGCCGCTCACCCAGTTCCGCTTCCAGTCCGCTGATGCGGCGCGACAGGGTGGATTTGGGCAGACCGATACGATCAGCCGCCGCAGAAAAGCTTCCTGCTTCCATGACCTGGGCGAAAAGAATCAGGTCGTTTGCATTGAGTGTCATGACAAATGTAATCGTTCCAGATTGAGGAATGAGAGTTCCGAAACTCGATCTACTGAAGCAGTAATATACCCCATACAATAGAGATATCACCTTACACAGGACCAAATATCATGCTTGAAATCAGGAAAAACGAAGACCGGGGCGTGGCTGAACACGGATGGCTCAGTTCGCGTCACTCCTTTTCCTTTGGAGATTATTACGACGCGAACCACATCGGCTTTGGCCCCCTGCTTGTCATTAACGAAGACCGCGTCCAGCCTGGCCGGGGTTTTGGCAAGCACGGTCACCGGGACATGGAAATTATTTCATATGTGCTTGAAGGTCAGCTTGCGCACTCCGACAGTATGGGTAATGGTTCGGCAATAGGCTACGGCGACGTACAGCGCATGAGTGCAGGAACGGGTGTCATGCATAGCGAGTACAACGCATCGAGTGATCAGCAAGTGCATTTTCTGCAAATCTGGATTGAACCCGACAGGGCTGGCATTGCACCTGGCTATGAGGAAAAGCGGTTCGAACCCTCAGAGAAAAAGGGCCGCCTGCGTCTGATCGCCTCACCGGATGGGGACGAGGGTTCTGTTCTGATTCACCAGAACGCCAGCATCTATGCCAGTATTCTTGATGGCGATCCAGCGCTGACGCACCCACTTGCAGCCGGGCGCGCAGCCTATGTTCATATTGCCAGGGGCACTGTGACCGTTAATGGGCAGTCGCTGGCAGCCGGCGACGCGCTCAAAGTGACTGATGAATCTACGGTAACCATCGAAAATGGAGATCAGGCAGAATTGCTGTTGTTTGACCTTCCTTATCCTTGATATACACGAATGAAAAGCCACCCCTGCAACACGAGGAGACAGAGTGTCGCAAGGGTGGATGAAACGGTAAGGATACCTCGTTCATCGCGTGACCCCAACAAGGGCGGATATACCAGTAAGGTTATCCCTTCCCTCAGGCAGCCAGAAACGGCTCGCCATCAATGGAGGAGGATCGCTCGCCACCCGGACCAACAGGGACGTCACCAACCAGCGTGATCCGGTGCAGGATCCGCTCCACTTCCAGATGCTCAAAATCACGAGGTGCCAGATGCAGAACGGCGCGATTGTCCCAGAATGCAATTGAGCCAGGCTCCCAGCGGAATCTGTCGGTATAAATCGGATTCGCAAGATGCTCAAACAGCAGATCAAGAATATGACGACTTTCCCGTGGCGATACGCCGACAACCTGACGGGTAAATGAGGGATTGACGTAAATGATCTTTTCTCCGGTATCCGGATGGATGCGCACAACAGGGTGAATGGAAGCGAGAGGCTTGTTCCGAACCCAGTCACCAATTTTTTCGTCGCTGCGTTCAGCATTCTGGTTTGAACCAAAACGATGTTCTGCACGCAGGGTATCAATCAGATTCCGTATGGGACGGGAGAGGCCGCGATAGGCCGCAGCAACGTTGGTGAAATGGGTATCGCCAGCAAATTCGGGCACCACCTCTGCACGCAGAATTGAGTAAGCCGGCGGATTAATCAATGGCGTAACATCGGCGTGCCAGCCTGGACCATTGCTGCCTTCCTGCCTGCGATATCGATCACCATAGCGTTTTCGATATGCATCAGGCGAGACGGTATGAATCTCGGGAAAGCCGTCGGGTGCCAGATTCCCCTCGTAAGGATGTCCGGGCGTCACGTCGCCAAACTGCCTGCCAAACGCAATATGCTGAGCGTGATTAAGATGCTGATTGCGAAAATACACCACGCCCCATTTATTGAGTGCATCGCGTATGGTGGCTATCTGTTCCCTGCTCAACGGTTTGGTCAGATTCACGCCGGTAACGAGTGCACCCGTGTGGCCTGATTGGGGCAGTACCTGGATCTGCTGGTCAACGGGCAGTTCCCGGACTTTCAATGCTGCTGTGCTCATGCTGCGGTTCCTTGAAATGTTTAAGTTCGCAAGGCAATAACCTCACCGTCAGTTAAAGTCTACGGTCTCTCCCGTCAGCTGAGAACGTTTTTTTCGCGATAAGATAAGACGGGTTTCGCATTAGCATTCGCAGTCATTTTCAAATGCAATATGCGCAAATATCCATATGCCGTCGCCCTTGCATCTATATATCCCGGTCCTTGCGCACTGCAACACGTTCCAATGTCTTAGATGCTCAAAAAATGGTAAAGTGAACTGCCGGAATGGAGTTATGCCGGTATGCAACAGCGCGCAGCATTTATGTCAACTGACATGATCGCGCGACATCCTGATGAGCGCCTATGAACAGCCGAGACCCCCTGCAAGACAATGCTATCCTTGATGCCATCCTGACTCGCAAAAGTGTGCGGGGCTTTCTTCCCGATGCAGTCAGTGAACACGACATCCGCAGAATTCTGCATGCCGCGGCGCGTGCCCCCAGCGGCAGTAATATTCAGCCCTGGAAGGTGCATGTGGTGTCCGGCGCATCTCGGAACGCACTATCCGAAGCCTTATGTACCGCACACGATAATGGCGAGCCGGAAACGCGCGAATATCAATACTATCCCTTGAAGTGGCGCGAGCCTTATCTGGCGCGGCGTCGTGAAACCGGCTGGGGTCTGTATCACATGCTTGGTATTACACGCGAAGACAAGGCGGGAATGAAGCGTCAGCATGGTCGCAATTACGCGTTCTTCGATGCCCCTGTTGTACTTTTCATCACACTTGAAAATGATCTGGAAACGGGTAGCTGGATGGATCTGGGCATGTTCATTCAGTCCATTATGATTGCAGCAAGAGGACTTGGTCTGCACACCTGCCCACAAGCGGCGTTGAGCAATTATCCGGCGATTGTGCGAAACCACTTGTCGATTCCTGACAACGAAATCATCGCCTGTGGCATTTCACTCGGCTATGAAGACACTGCACATCCGGCTAATCAGTTGCACACAACGCGCATGCCTATTGAGCAATTCACTGTTTTCCATAATCAGCCCAATGAGGAAGTACAGAGCAACCAAGGCACAGAAAAGGATGACGACTTACGGAGCGATGAAGACGCACGGAACGAAGAAGGTACGCGAACCGACGGAGAGGCATCATGACAAATACGTCATCAGAAGAATCGCCCACAACACAAAATACGCCACCAAAGAAGACTTCCGCAGAGAGAGCGTCCACAGAGAATACGCCGGCAGAGAGAATGCCAGAACGGAAGACTTCCGCAGTTGAGAAGTCTGTCGTTTCCAATCGTTTACTTGCTGAGCTTCTGCCGGTACTGAAGCTCTCGCCCGACTATGTGCAGACGCATTTGCAACTTGCGCCGGGCAATTTCCTGCCCTCTCACCTTCAGGTCAATGAACTGGCTTGCGGCGCGGTGGCCGCGGCAGCGTTGTCGGCCGCAGATTTGCGCGATGCGCAGCTGGCGCAGGTTGACCCTGCACAAGTCTCGGTCGCCTTTCGCAACGACCAACTGCAGACCATCGATGGCGAGCGTGCAGCGGTCTTCAAATCACATTCGGGATTTTTTCAAACGAGGGATGGTTGGGTTCGTTTACACGGCAACTATCCGCATCACCGACAGCGCCTGCTTGAAACCCTGGGTCTGCCCGACGACAGTTCACGCGAAGAACTGGCGCAGGTGCTGAAATCCTGGGACGCCAAGGATGTTGAAACTGCAGTTACGGCGGCGGGGGGCATTGCCGTGAAGGTACGCGATAGCAAGGAGTGGCGCGCCACCGACCAGGCGAAAGCAGCGGCGCACGTGCCATTACTGAGTATCGACAATATCCGGCCAGAGACTTCGACTCCCCAAGCAGCACCAACAGGTCGTTTCCGCGTTCTGGATCTGACCCGGGTGATTGCCGGACCGGTAGCCACCCGTACCCTGGCCTACCTGGGTTGTGATGTGCTGCGTATTGATAACCCGTCCATGCCGGAACTGCCGGTGCAGCATGTGGACACCGGGGCGGACAAACGTTCTGCGCTGCTAGATCTGCGCGAGCCTGAAGCGCTGCATCGACTGCACGAATTGCTGGCCACCGCCGACGTGCTGGTGACTGGCTACCGACCACAGGCACTGTCTGCATTCGGACTGGACAGTGATTCGCTGGCGGCGACATATCCCCATCTGATTCACGCTACGCTCTCGGCCTGGACGTTTGAAGGCCCCTGGGGCGCACGACGCGGCTTTGACAGTATTGTCCAGGCGGCCACAGGCATTGGTGCCCTTGAATCCAAAGACGGCAAAACACCGGGCGCCATGCCGGCTCAGGCACTGGACCATGCTACAGGGTATCTGCTTGCTGCCGGCATTCTGCGCGCCCTCAAATGGCGCCGCGAACAGGGAGGCACCTGGCGCGTACAGGCGCATCTTCTGTCCACAGCAAACTGGTTACTGGCTCAGGGCCAGGCCAGGGACCAGGCAGAAGTCCTTCAGGATGTGTCAGACTGGCAGGTAAGTCAGTCCGGTCCTTCCGGAAACGTTATACAATCGCGTCCTGCCTTTGCGATTGATCGCCATGCCAGTTTTTCGCAGATCGGCGGACTCTGGGGCGACGACGATCCGTCCTGGCTGGGCGACTGAAAGACCAAATAAATTCCCCGCCCTTTAATCATTTCGCCGCCCTTTCTATTCATTCTTTCCGATTCATTTTCCGGCCTACGCAACATGCCTGACTCCAAACCCGATACACCCCCGCAATCAGCGGCTCTGGCGCTGCTCGCCCTGTCTCTTGGCAGTTTCTGTATCGGCACCACCGAATTTGCCAGCATGGGGATATTGCCGCTGATCGTGCAGGATCTGCGCGTCAGCATTCCTTCTGCCGGGCATGCCATTTCTGCTTACGCCATCGGTGTGGTGGCAGGCGCGCCGCTGCTGACTATGGCCGGTGCCCGTCTGCACCGCCGACCTTTTCTGCTGATGCTGTTTGCCATGTTTATCGTCGGCAATGTTCTGTCGGCGCTGGCCCCGTCCATTGAATGGCTGATTCTGGCACGCTTTCTGACCGGCCTGCCGCACGGCTGCTATTTTGGTGCCGGCGTGGTGGCCGGTGCCCATCTGGTGGGCAAAAGCCGGACTGGCAGAGCCGTATCGCTGATTCTGCTGGGACTAACGGTAGCCAATATTATCGGCGCACCGGCGGCCACGTTCGCCGGGCAGATGCTGGGGTGGCGCAATACCTATCTGCTGGTGGCATTCTTTGGGCTGATTGCATTTGTCTGCCTGTGGCTCTGGCTGCCGAAATCGGCCGCCCTCAAGGGCAATGCGCTCAGTCAGGAACTGCACGGACTGAAAACGCCGAAAGCCTGGTTTTTATTGTCCATCATTGCCATCGGAACCAGCAGTATC
>JBEBTQ010000048.1:0-13194 GCA_040393685.1 Advenella kashmirensis
ATGGGCCAGCACAGCAGGTAGCGCAGCAGTAGTTTGCCCAATGCGGGCTTGTTGCCACTGCGGTCAGTCAGTCGGATATTCCAGGTTTTCATCGGCAGCGTCTGGCCGTGCTTGCGCCAGCAGAGTACAAAATAAAGACCGATGGCCACAAACAGCACAAGCTGACGCGGACCCAGCAGCGTCAGGCCGCTGCGGCTCTGGGTCAGGGTGTCGAAAATATAATCTGTAAAGAAGACCACGCCAAATAGCAGTACGGCTTCATACATCATGCAGGCAAAAAGGCGCAGCCGGGAAGGGCGGCCCATTGTCCGGGTCGCATCGGGGTTAGCAGAAGATGTCATTCTTTATTGTTCAGGGTTTACGGTAACTGTCGGCGACCATTTCAAATGAGAACAGTCTGCAGTCAAGCGCTCCATTGTACAGGGGTGTGCGACGGCGCGGTTTCAGACGCAGCTTTCCGGGCAGTTCCAGATCGCTGGAAATGATATGCACCTGCCAGCCGGCAAATTCCTGCTTCAGGCAGGCAGACCAGTCGCGCCAGAAACTGTCGTTCTGCTGATCCAGCCGTTCACCATAGGGCGGGTTGGTCACCAGCCAGCCATGATCTACCGGTGGCTGCAGGTCCAGGGCATTGGCACGTGCAAACTGTATGGAGTCAGGCGCCAGATTGGCGCGCTGCAGGTTTTCCCGGGCCGCTTCGATGGCGTGTGGATTCAGGTCGCAACCGAAAAGAGGCGTCTCCAGCGCAGGTGCAATGCGGCTGAGGGCGTCTTCCTTGAGTCGTGACCACTGGCGGGCATCGGCATTGCGCAGCCGTTCAAAGCCAAAAGGACGGGAAATGCCAGGCGGTACACCCTGGGCAATCCAGGCTGCCTCGATCAGAATTGTCCCGCTGCCGCAGAATGGATCAAGAAGGGGTTGTGACGGATCCCAGCCTGACAGGGCCAGGATACCGGCGGCCAGATTTTCGCGTAGCGGTGCCTCACCCTTGTCCAGCCGCCAGCCGCGTTTGAACAGCGACTCGCCGGACGTGTCCAGATAGAGTGTGCCTGAATCGCGCGTCAGAAAGAGGTGGACACGGGCATCGGGTCTGACGGTATCGATGCTTGGGCGCTCGCCTTCACGATCCCGCAGTCGGTCACAAATCCCGTCCTTGGCCTTAAGGTTGCAGAACATCAGGCTTTTCATGGGGCTTTGTATGGCTGAGGTATCGACACGCAGCGTATGCTCGGCGCCAAACCATCGTTCCCAGGGAACGTCATAAGCCAGCTCATAAATATCGTCTTCCTTGAGCACCAGGCCATGTGCAACCTGAACCAGAATCCGGGTCGCCAGTCTGGAGTACAGATTGGCACGCAGAACCCCGGCCCAATCCGTTTCAAAGGAGCAGCCGGCACGACTTTTCTCCACGCTGTCAAAGCCCAGTGCCTGCATTTCTTCGCAGAGTATTTCCTCCAGACCCTGTGGGCAGGGCGCAAATATCCGGAAAGTTTCGGTCAGGCGTGAAGAGGGGCGGTGAGACGGCGCATCTGCCTTTCGTCTTTCCTGTGCGGGACGTGAACGTGGCGTATCCTGACGGGCGGAGCGTTTTGCACCGGTGCCCGCGCGGTGGCTAACGGTCTCGGTGCGATCTTCTGTTCGAGTTGAGGATGAGGGTCTTGCGGTCCGCGCTGTCCGTTCAGGTGACGGCGTATCTCCGGGGACGCGCGGCATGGCCGGCAACCCACGTCGCGGTTTTGCTGCCGGTTTTGCCGGTTCGCCTGCACGCAGCCTGTTCTGTGCAACGGTACGCGCACGGGCACCCGAGCGCACACGAGGCTTTTCGCTCTCGCCTGCAGAGTCGCGTGTGCCGGCGCGAAGACTCAGTTTCTTGCGGTTGGAAGGGGTATTGTCATCGGTCATGGTTTGGCCTGTCAGAAGGGTTTGGTGACCACCAGGATCACCACCACCAGCAATAGCAAAACCGGTACTTCATTGAACCAGCGATAAAACACATGGTCGCGCTGGTTGCGACCCTGTTCAAATTTTTTGTAGATGCGGGAACAGGCGTGATGGTAGCCGATAATCAGCAGTACGAAAAGCAGTTTCGCGTGCAGCCAGCCGTTGCTCAGGCCAATGCGGTAGTACAGCATCAGTACAAGTCCGAAGGCAACGGCAGGAACCGCCAGCATGGTGGTAAAGCGAAGCAGGCGGCGCGCCATGCCCAGCAAGACAGGGTAGACGGGCCCATCCTGCGGTTGCTGGGCCAGGTTGACAAAGATTCGTGGCAGATAAAACAGCCCGGCAAACCAGGCAACCACAAAAACAATATGAAGGGATTTAATCCAGAGCATGTGGCTTATCCGCGTAACTGGCCGTTGCCTTCCAGAACCCACTTATAGGTAGTGAGTCCTTCGAGACCTACCGGTCCGCGGGCATGAAGACGGTTGGTGGAAATTCCGATCTCAGCACCCAGTCCGTATTCAAACCCGTCAGCAAACACGGTGGGCAGATTCACGTAGACGGAACTGGAGTCCACTTCACGCTGAAATCGGTTAGCTGCCGTCAGGCTGTCTGTCACGATGGCTTCGGTATGACCCGAACTCCAGCGTGCAATATGGCTCATGGCGTTATCAATTGAGTCAACCACACGGATGGCCAGGATTGGCGCCAGATATTCTGTGGCCCAGTCCTCATCGGTGGCTTCGGTTGCCTGAGGAATCCATTGTCTGGTGCGCTCACAGCCGCGTAGTTCCACGCCTTTTTCAATATAGGCGGCGCCCAGGCCAGGCAGCAGCTGTTGGGCAACGTCCTGATGAACCAGCAGCGTTTCCATTGAACCACAGACGCCGTAGCGGTAGGTCTTGGCCTGAAAGGCCACATCATGCGCCATCTGCAGATTGGCATCGCGATCGATATAGACATGACAGTTGCCATCAAGATGCCGAATCATGGGTACGGTTGCATCGGCTTCCAGGCGTTTGATCAGACCCTTGCCGCCGCGTGGAATGATCACATCGACGTAGTCATTCATGGTGATGAGGTGACCGACAGCGGCGCGGTCTGTGGTATTGAGCGTTTGCACTGCATGGACCGGCAAACCGGCATGTGCCAGACCTTCGTGAATGATTTTTCCCAGCGCCTGATTGGAACGGAAGGCTTCGCTGCCCCCACGCAGGATAACGGCATTCCCGGATTTCAGACACAGGGCTGCCGCGTCCACGGTCACGTTCGGCCGCGATTCGTAGATAATGCCGATGACACCTAGCGGGATGCGCATTTTTGATACCCGCATGCCGTTGGGGCGAATTTTCGTTTCACTGCGGCTGCCTACCGGGTCTTCGAGTGCAGCAATTTGCCGCAGACCGGTAGCCATCAGTTTCAGGGTTTTATCTGACAATGTCAGGCGATCTATCATGGCGGGTTCCAGGCCATTTTCACGAGCCTGCTGCAGATCCAGCGCATTTTCTGCCTTGAGCATGTCGGCCTGCGCTTCCAGTCGTGTTGCAATGTGCAGCAGCGCTGCAGACTTTTGCTGGTCATCTGCGCGCATCAGCTCTCGCGCCGCGGCTTTGGCCTGTTGACCACAGACCAGCATTTGTGCTTGAAGATCAGAAGAAATACGGTTTTCGGTTGTCATGTTTCAATCAGTGAGTAGTCGCGGTGACATCTGCCATCCGCAGGACCAGTCTGGCCATTTCCTGCCAGGGGTCCGTAAGTCTGCCGTCTGCCGGGAAGCCTTTGAACAGCCTGTCAATGTCGTGGGCGTGCTGCACAAGCCCCATAATCTGGGAGAAGGGCAGTCTGTCCAGTGTATTCAGAATCAGCTGATCCTTGGGTGGAAAAAGTCCCAGCTTGCGCGTCATATTGCGCGGATTATGTCCATTCTGCCTTGCCTGGGCAAGCGTGTAAAGATTACGGATGTCATAAGTCAGCAGACCCAGTACCATCGGCAATGCTTCGCCTTCCGCCTGCAGCCCGTGCAGTACCTTGAGAGCACGCTGGCCATCGCCACGCAAAATGGCCTGGCTCATATCAAAGACATTGTAGCGGCTGACATCCAGCACAGCATTTTCCACCTCTTCCAGCATCAATTCGCCCTCCGGATACTGCAGACCCAGTTTGAGGATTTCCTGATGCGCAGCCAGCAGATTGCCTTCGACCTTATCCGTGATCCAGGCAAGTGTTGCTGCATCGGCTCGCTGTTTCTGTTTCTTTAACCGGGCCTGTATCCATGCTGGCAGTTGGTCACGACCGATCATTGGCGTGTTGACAACCACGGCGTGCTGCGTGACAGCGGTGAACCATTTGGCCGACGACATGGTTTTGTCTGCCCGGGGCAGAATCAGGACAATGGAAATATCGGCAAGGTCCTGATTGGCTGCGCGCGTTGCCAGAGCCGTAAGTGCATCTGCACCTGCCTTGCCTGGTTTGCCTGTCGCCAGTTCGATTTCCATCAGCTTTTTGTCGCCGAACAGAGAAATGGATTGGGTATTTTCCTCAATCACATTCCAGGGGCCGGTAGCCGTCAGGCTGAGTGACACCCTTTCTGTGTAGCCTTGCTGACGACATGCGGCGCGCAGTGCATCGAGGGCTTCGTTGCGCAGGAGCAGTTCATCACCGCAGATGACATAGAGCGGATGCAATGTGGCATCCGACCGGGATAGATCGGAAATGAATCGTTCATATGCCGGATTCTGCGATGCCATTGCACTTACTGCACGTACTGTGCATTTACTGGTGTGGTTGCGCCCTGGTTATAACCGTTGATCACGTCGTCGGAACTGATTCGGCGAACCAGTTGGCCAACCATGAGCGATTCCATGTCCTGATAGAGCGAGACCATTTCCTGTGCCTTCGCCTGCGCATTGGCTTCATCATAAGGCAGGGTGCGCGAGGCCGTCAGCGTTGAAGGCGGAATCAATAATTGCCCGCCGGGCGTTGCAAGCTGGAAAGTCAGACGCAGCGTCAGTTCGTATTCCTCAACCTGACCCTGAGAATTGAGTGACACCTCGCGCTGGGACTGGGTTTTTTCCAGTTGGGACAGCACGACCTGGGCATTGGCTGCCTTGTCAACAAAATTCAACGCCGGAGAACTGGCCTTCAGGGAGCGGCGCAGGTAAGCACCGAAACGGGAATTGGCATCGATATTGGTGTACATCGTTGTAAACGGCAGCGGTTTTTCTCCGCGCAGTTTAAAGCCGCAGCCCACCAGCAGAATGCCCAGCAGGACAACCGCTGTGAGGGCCTGAAACCAGCGCAAGGATTGAGTTGAGTACACCATGGCGTTTACCTGCTGAAAATTAACCAACAATATTGACGAGTTTTCCGGGAACCACGATAACACGTTTCGGCGGACGTCCTTCCAGGAATTTTTCCAGTGAGGGATGTGCCCGGGCAACGGATTCGATATGCTCGCGATCGGCCCCATTGGGTATCTGGATGGAGCCGCGCAGTTTACCGTTGATCTGCAGCATGAGCTCGATCTCGTCGGCAACCAGTGCGGCTTCGTCAACCTGAGGCCAGGGTGCGTCCAGCAAATCACCATACTGTTTCACGTAACCCAGATCATTCCACAGGTGCCAGGTGATATGAGGCACAACAGGATAGAGCATGCGTATCAGGATGCCTGTCACTTCCCGCAGGGCTGCATCTTCCAATGCGCCTTCGGGAAGGTTTGCACCGTCAATCGCGTTGAGCAGCTTCATATTGGCCGAGACAACGGTATTGTACTGGATGCGCTCGTAGTCGTAATCTGCCTGACGCAGCAGTGAATAGGCCTGAAGACGCAAGTCTTTGACTGCCTTGCTGGCCTGGCTGAAATCCTGTGCATCGGCCGGAGCCGCAAGAATACGGGCTTTCAGTCCCTGAGTGATGGACCACAAGCGACGCAGGAAGCGGTGCGAGCCGTCAACGCCGGAATCAGACCACTCCAGGGTCTGTTCAGGCGGGCTGGCAAACATCACAAAGAGCCGTGCTGTATCGGCACCCATGGTGTCGATCAGCGCTTGTGGATCGACGCCGTTGTTCTTGGATTTGGACATGGTGCCCACACCACCATACTGAATGGCCGAACCGTCACTCTTCAGGGTGGCACCGGTAAGTGCGCCTTTCTCGTCGTAGGTATTGGAGACTTCTTCAGGCCAGAAATACTCAATGGCGCCTTGTGGTGTGCGGCGAGAATAAATATGGTTGAGCACCATGCCCTGACATAGCAGGCGGGTAAACGGTTCGTCGAATTTGAGCAGTCCCAGGTCGCGCATGACCTTGGTCCAGAAGCGGGCATAGAGCAGGTGCAGAACAGCATGTTCAATGCCGCCGATGTACTGGTCCATGGGCATCCAGTAGTCATTGCGCTGGTCGACCATGGCAGTGTCGTTGCCTGGCGAGGTATAGCGCATGAAATACCAGGAGGAATCCACAAAGGTATCCATGGTGTCTGTTTCACGCTTTGCAGGCTTGCCGCAGGAAGGGCAGGTGCATGACAGGAATGCCTCGTTTTTGGCCAGCGGGTTGCCGCTGCCATCCGGAATCAGATTCTCAGGAAGCTTCACGGGAAGGTCTGCTTCGGGCACGGGAACCGGGCCACAGCTTTCGCAATGGATAATCGGAATAGGGGTGCCCCAGTAGCGCTGACGCGAAATGCCCCAGTCGCGCAGACGCCAGGTGGTCTGTTTCTCGCCCAGACCTTTCTCGGTCAGTACGGCCGCGACGGCATCAACCGCTTCGCGAAAGCTCATGCCATCAAACTGGCCGGAATTGACAACCCGACCCTGCTGCTTGTCGCCGTACCATTCCTGCCATTCGGTGTCGCTGAAAGTCTTGCTAGGTACCTGTACCACCTGACGGATGGGCAGGTCATATTTGAGGGCAAAGGCAAAATCACGTTCGTCATGCGCGGGGACGCCCATGACCGCGCCATCGCCGTAGCTCATGAGCACGTAGTTACCAACCCAGATCTGCACGTCTTCGCCGGTAATCGGATGAACCACGGTCAGTCCGGCAGGCATCCCTTCTTTTTCACGGGTCGCCATTTCGGCTTCGGTGGTGCCACCAAGTTTGCACTTTTCGATAAATGCAGCCAGTTCAGGATTGCCGGCCGCCGCGTGGGTGGCAAGCGGGTGCTCGGGCGCGACGGCACAGAACGTAACACCCATAATGGTGTCGGCTCGCGTCGTGAACACATACATGCGCCCGTCCTGAATCAGATTGTTTTGCGCATCACGAATATTGTGCGTGAAAGCAAAACGAACCCCTTCGCTTTTACCCAGCCAGTTTTCCTGCATCAGGCGGACGCGTTCCGGCCAGCCCGGCAGATTGTTGGAAACCTGATCCAGCAACTCTTCGGCATAATCGGTAATGCGCAGATAGTAGCCTGGAATCTCCCGCTTCTCTACCGGTGCACCAGAGCGCCAGCCGCGCCCGTCGATGACCTGTTCATTGGCCAGTACCGTCTGATCTACCGGGTCCCAGTTCACAACCTGTGTCTTGCGATAGGCGATGCCTTTTTCGAGCATCTTCAGGAAAAGCCATTGATTCCACTTGTAGTACTCGGGGTCGCAGGCGCACATCTCGCGCGACCAGTCGATGGCCAGCCCCATCGCCTTCATTTGCTTTTTCATGTAGGCGATATTGTCGTAGGTCCACTTGGCCGGCGGTACCTGTGATTTGATGGCGGCGTTTTCCGCAGGCATGCCGAATGCATCCCAGCCCATGGGCATCAGAACGTTGAACCCGCGCATGCGCAGCTGACGCGTCATCATGTCATTGATGGTGTAGTTGCGTACATGACCCATATGCAGCTTGCCGCTAGGGTAGGGCAGCATGGAGCATGCATAGAACTTGGGCTTTTCGTTACCCTGGGCATCTTTGGCATGTTCAGTCACGCGATAGGCGTCACGCTCCTGCCAGTTCTGCTGGGCGGATTGTTCGAGTTCGGTCGGGTGGTAATGATCCTGCATTGTCGTTCGCACAAAATGGGACTCGAGCGCTTGCGGGCTGGCTGGTTAAAGGCTGCACGGCCACACAGGCTGTTTCGGGTCCGGAAGGAATGGGGTTAACCCGTTATTATAGTTGCTCGATGACAGAACCGTGCCTGTTGCAGCCGCATTCGCAAATTCTGTCAGGGGATCAGACCGGCGATAAACGCGCTTAGCGCAGCATTGTGACGGTTGTGCTTGCTGGTTTTTTCCAGAATCTGTTTCGTGTGGTAATTGACGGTGTAGCTGGATATGCCCAGAATGCGACCGATATCTTCATTGGTTTTGCCATCAGCCACCCACCTGAGAATCTCGAGCTGACGGCGGTTGAAGTCGGGCGCGTGAGCCTGTCGGTAGCGTGCAGCCAGTATGAGCTGACTCAGGTGCTGGACTGCAAGAATGACAAGGTGAAGAGGGATCCGCTTGCTTTCCAGCTCCTGGGGCGTGACCGGATGGGATGATCGCGCCAGTGTCAGTACTGCGGCTGTGTTGCCCAGCAGATTGATTCCCGGTGCAAACAGGCCGTAATAGCGTGGCGTTTCCGGGAGTGTCGCCATCTCGGGGAATAAGGGAAGAAAATCTGCCGAATCCCAGATCAGGAGCGAAGACTGCTGCATAAGGGTAGTGGTGGCGATCTCGTGTATCAGATGGCGCTCGCCCAGTCGAACCAGTGTATCGGGAATGGTGCCGACATGATGATAGCGGGGCGTGGTGAACGGACTGGCCTGTCGCTGGATGTAATCGAACCACTCAAAGCCCAGCTCGGCGAGTGCCTGATTGATGAATGCAAGCTGTGACGGTTCATCACTCATCAGGGAAAGCGTCTCGTTGTCCACGGTAGTCATGTGCATACCTATCTTCAAATACGGAAGGCTGATCGTATCGGAAAGCGCCCGTAAGTGAATGGTCTATTCGTGCACACTATGACAAAGTTGTCATCCTCAATTACCCGAGTAAAGATCGGTCTTTTCCTGCGGTGAGGACTCTGTCGGGGCTTGCGGATCATACAGAACGGTGCTGGTACCCACGCCGGTTCCCACGCCCGCGCTGGCTCCGCCTCCAATACCCGTACCGACCCCGACGCCTACCCCGGCACCGGCAGAAACCCGGCCACCATGCCCGACCCCAACGCCTGCACCTATGGGACCGAGTCCCGTGCCCACGCTGACGCCTCCGCTGCCAATACCCAGCGACAGACCACTGACCAGCGGCACACTCACACCAAAGCCGGTGGAGCAGCCGGAAAGCAGCAGGACACCAGGCAGAAGAAGTCGGGTTATCGGCTTGATTGACATGGCAGGCCTTTTCGAAAGAGTCAATGGGAAGGTCAGAGCAAATCTAGCATACTACACTCGCACGGTATTCCACCAGAAGTGCAATTGTTTGCAAACTCTGTAATAAATATGTCCAGGCCTGCAAAGCATATGCTGTCGAGCCAGTCGTCGGGTTATGATTCGGCATTCACTGAAAATCCCGATAGATGTCATGTCAGCCGCTATGTCATGTCGCGGAGATACCCGCAGGAGAGCAGATGATTCGTCGTTCCTTATTGCCAGTTTTTGTGATCGCCATGCTTGCGGGCTGTGCGAGCAAGCCCATTTATGACGAAGATGATATTCACTTCATCCTGCCCTGCAAAACAGACACAGCAAGCTGCATGGCGCAGATGGAACAGTCCTGCGCGAAAGTAAAAGGTCAGGTCATGTCGCGCAATATCGCGCAGGAAGAATTGCCTGTTGTTCAGGTGATTTGCCGCCCCCCGCCTAAAGAAAAATCACAGGAGGAAGACGGCACGCCCTGATGCCGAAACCACCTGTGATCTGCGTGAAAATCTGTGCAACGATGCATGGCGGCGGTGCCAGCACGGTCCGCCAGTCTGAGAGGATGCGTCGATCAGCAAAGCCCGATGCACGTAGCATCCAGCACATATTGCTGATGTAAAGTCTGAATATGTTCAACCACTTTTTGCGGATCATCTTCCACAATGAATAAATCGAGATCGTGTTCGGAAATCAGTTTGTTGGTAACAAGCTGATCACGAATCCAGGTCATGAGGCCGCTCCAGAATTCGGAGCCGACAAAGACCACCGGCGCACGGCTGGCTTTGCCTGTCTGAATGAGCGTGAGCGCTTCGAACATTTCATCCAGCGTGCCGAAACCGCCTGGCATAATGATGTATCCCGCGCTGTTCATGAAGAAGGTGGTTTTGCGTGACACAAAATATTTGAAGTAAAGGCTTTCGGTCTGAAAGCGGTTGTCCTTCTGTTCATGGGGCAGTTCAATGTTCAGGCCGATACTGGTTCCACCCGCTTCGTGACAGCCCTTGTTGGCCGCTTCCATGATGCCCGGACCGCCGCCTGATATGACATTGAACCCGGCCTTCGCAAGAAGGCCGCTGATCTCCTGCGTTTTGGTATAGTAGGGCGAATCTGACCGGATCCGTGCACTTCCAAAAATGCTTACCGCTGCGGTCAAATCCTTGAGATGATCGGCCGCTGTCAGCAGCTCGCTGGTTATCTCGTTTATCTGACCCTGAATCGTTGTTGCTTTTGTTACTGACATGAAAAAAACCTTGTTACTTGTTGACGGATCAAGTTATTTATACCGCGCGTTCTTCGCCATGCCCGACCTGCGAAATGCCAGCGGCGAACCCACTGGCGCGCTTTACGGCGTAATCAACATGATGCGTAAGTGCATTGATGATTATAAGGCCGATTATGCGGCGTGTATTTTTGATGCGAAGGGAAAAACTTTCAGGGACGAACTGTACCCTGAATACAAAGGGGATCGTCCATCCATGCCCGACGACCTGGCGGCGCAGACAGGTCCTATTCATGAGGCCATACGCGCGATGGGATGGCCGGTTATTGCTGCGCCGGGTGTAGAGGCGGACGATGTGATTGCCACACTGGCCGATCTGGCCGCCCGTTCTGATATCAACACCATTATATCAACTGGCGACAAGGATTTGGCGCAACTGGTCAATCCCCATATCACACTTGTGAACACCATGACCGGCGAAAAACTGGACGAGGCCGGGGTACTGGCAAAATTCGGTGTTCGTCCCGATCGCATTGTTGACTATCTCATGCTGATTGGCGATGCCGTTGATAATGTTCCAGGAGTGACCAAGGTTGGCCCGAAAACGGCAGTCAAGTGGCTGACGGAATATGACAGCATTGATAATCTGGTGGCAAACGCAGACAAAATCAAGGGCGTTGCCGGGCAGAATCTGCGTGATGCGATCCCCCAGTTTGAGCTTACGCGAAATCTTATTACTGTGCGCCGTGACTGTGAACTGACCGAGTTCATGCAGGGTGTGGAAGACTTGCTTCCCAGAGCGCCGGATGTGCCTGCTCTGACTGCAATCTATGACCGCTACGGATTTCGGACCTGGCTGCGCGAACTTACCGGTGATGCCGACCGCGTACCTGAACAGGACGCCCGCGTGGCACCGAATCTGCCTGCCGCGCCCGTTGAAGTCAATTATCAGACGGTGGACACACCGGAGAAATTCGCAGATTGCCTCAAAGCGATTCAGACAGCGGAAAAGGTTGCCATTGATACTGAAACCACGTCGCTCAATCCCATGCAGGCACGACTGGTGGGGATTTCACTGGCAATTGAACCGGGCTCGGCCTGGTATATTCCGCTAGCGCACAGAGGTACCGGCGCCGGTGCCCAGTTGAATAAGGAAGACACGCTGGCGGCAATGCGCGCCTGGCTGGAAGATCCCGCGGCTCACAAGATATTGCATAACGCCAAGTACGACAGTCATATTTTCCTGAACGAAGGCATTACGCTGGCAGGTATCGAAGAAGATACCATGCTGATGGCTTACGTGCTGGAGTCTCATCGCAGTGTGGGCATGCAGGAATTGGCTCAGCGCTATCTGGGTCGTACCGGTACCACTTATGAAGAAATCTGCGGTAAGGGCGCGCGCCAGATCTGTTTTGACGAAGTAGATATCGAAACCGCCACGCATTACGCTGCCGAAGATGCCGATTTCACACTGCAGCTTTACAATGCCCTGGCACCCATGGTGAAGGAACAGGAAGGTCTGCAGCGTATATATCGCCTGGAAGTCCAGGTATCACGCGTGCTTACGCTGATCGAGCGCAATGGTGTGCGTATCGACGAAGCGATGCTGCGCCAGCAAAGTGCGCAGATCGGCGCCACCCTGGTCAATCTTGAGCAGAAGGCGTACGAACTGGCGGGGCAGCCTTTTAATCTGAATTCCACCAAGCAGCTTGGCGAAATTCTGTTTGGGAAAATGAATCTGCCGGTGCTGCGTAAAACCCCCAAGGGTGCACCTTCGACCGACGAAGATGTGTTAACCAAACTGGCGGCCGATTATCCGCTGCCGCGTACGCTGCTGGATTATCGTGGTCTGGCGAAACTGAAATCGACCTATACCGACAAACTGCCGAAGATGATCAATCCGGATACGGGCAGGGTGCATACCGATTACGCGCAGGCTGCCGTTATTACTGGAAGGCTGGCTTCATCAGATCCGAACCTGCAGAATATTCCGGTACGCACCGAAGAAGGGCGCCGAATTCGCATGGCATTCGTGCCTTCAGATGGTGGCGTTATTGTATCGGCGGACTATTCCCAGATCGAACTGCGCGTCATGGCGCATCTGTCTGGGGATGCCAATTTGCAGCGAGCATTCAGTGACGGAGAAGATATTCACCGCGCCACGGCAGCCGAAGTGTTCGGCGTATCGCCTGAAGAAGTCAACTCGGAACAGCGACGCGCAGCCAAAGCCATCAACTTCGGCCTGATCTATGGCATGAGTGCCTTTGGTCTGGCGGCGAATCTGGGCATTACACGTGATGCTGCCCAGACCTATATTGATCGCTATTTTGCGCGCTACCCCGGGGTGGCAGAATATATGGCGCGTATCAAAAAGCAGGCTTCGGCCAATGGATATGTAGAGACAGTCTTCGGGCGTCGCCTGTGGCTGCCCGACATCAATGCCAAAGGCCCACGTCGTGCCGGTGCCGAGCGTGCTGCCATCAATGCCCCCATGCAGGGGACGTCTGCAGACCTGATCAAGCTGGCCATGGTGGCCGTGCAGGACTGGCTGGAAAAAGAAAAACTGGCGTCACGCCTGGTTATGCAGGTGCATGATGAACTGGTGCTGGACGTGCCGCGCGAAGAGCAGGAGCTGGTAAGTCAGACACTGCCAGGTCTGATGTGCGATGTTGCGACCCTGGCCGTTCCTTTGGTG
>JBEBTQ010000049.1:0-13191 GCA_040393685.1 Advenella kashmirensis
AGCAGTTCCAGATTGATACGTCCGCTTTCTGGATTCTTGTATTTGCTCTGGATGACCTCGCCCTGTTCGGTCAGGCGGATCTGTCCGTCGACGGTACCGGGAGGTTGCGCAAGGATGGCGTCAAAACTGGAACCACCGCCGCGTCCCACCGAACCGCCACGGCCATGGAACAGGCGCAGTCGCACGTCATGGCGGCGAAAGATCTCAAGCAATCGCAATTCAGCGTTATACAGGGACCAGTTGGACGTCAGGTAGCCACCATCCTTATTGCTGTCGGAATAGCCCAGCATCACTTCCTGTACGCCCTGCTGGGCATGAATGATGCGCTCGCGCACCTGAGGCAGCGAAAGCCAGCGATCCATGATGTCGGGACCGGCTTCCAGATCGGGAATGGTCTCAAAAAGCGGCACGACAATCAGCCCGTCGGCATGGGTCACCGGCAGACGCGCACCGTTCTCATCCCGCTGCTGTGCGACCAGACCGGTTTCCTGTTGCAGCACCAGCACTTCAAGCAAATCGCTCAGGGTCTCGGTGTGCGACACGATGTACTGGTGGATGGCGTCTTTGCCATAACGGCGCCTGACGGCCGCCGCAGCGTGCAGGATCGCCAGTTCCTTGCGTGTTTCTTCGCTGTAGGTCTGCCAGGGAGATACCAGCGGGCGGCTGTCCTGCAGCTCTGCCAGCAATAGTTCGATTTTCTTTTCTTCGGCAAGCTGGTCGTACTGAACAGGCTGTCCGTCGAATTTGATGGCCGCGCGCTGATACAGCTCGGTCAGAATCCGTTCGTGAACATCGGAACTCTGACGCAGATCCAGGGTGGCCATATGAAAACCGAAGACAGCCACGGCCTGTTGCAGCGCCTTCAGACGCAGTGGAACGATGGCACCCGCCTGATTGTCGCAGAGCGATTGCGCAATGGTGTCCAGATCCGCTGCAAATTCGGCAGGGTCGGCGTAGGGCTCGGCCAGCGTGGTATTGCGCAATGCCAGATCGTGATTCGTCAGATTTTTTGCGGTTGCAGCCAGCCTGGCATACACGCCAATCAGGGCGCGGCGATAGGGTTCGTCCAGTCGGTGACGGGATTGATCGGGACTGCTGTCGGATAATGCCGCCAGCGCCGGGGTGACGTGCGTGAGTGACGTACTCAGAGAAAGTTCAGATCCCTGAAGGTGGACTTCGGACAGGTAGTGTTCAAACAGCGTGATGCCATGTCGATTCACGGCATACTCAAGCGTTTCTGCATTGACATTGGGATTGCCATCGCGATCGCCGCCTATCCACGAACCCATTTTCAGGAAGGCAGGCAGTACCGTGGCAGAGTCAGGCTTGATCTGCAGACTGCGACTGAGCGTGCCATAAAGAGCGGGAATGGCCTGCAGAAAAGTTCGGGTGAAATACGCGGCAGCGTTGTCGATTTCGTCGTTCACTGTCAGCTTGTTAAAGCGCAGCATGCGCGACAGCCACAGCGTCTTGATATATCCGCTCAGCTCAAGTGCCAGCTGGTGACTTTCATCTTCTGTCAGCCGACTGTCAATGGCTACCAGACACTGTGCAATATGACGATGCAGATCAAGGGTACTTTTGCGCTGCACTTCGGTGGGATGGGCAGTCAGCACAGGAACAATGGTTGCCTTGTGCAGAAAATCGGTGATCTGTTCGGGCGATACGCCGTGACGGGTCAGTTCGGACATCGTGTGGCCTAGCGTGCCGGTCTGCACATCGTTGCTGCTGAGCAGGCGTCGCCGCTGGCGCTTCTGCTGATCGCGATCTTCGGCCAGATTGGCAAGATGCAGAAAATAACTGAAGGCCCGCGCAAGGGTATTGGCCTGTTCGTCAGACAGGGTAGTGAGCCTGTCGATCATGGTATCCCGGTCCTGCGTTTCACCGGCACGCTTGAAGCGCACGGCGGCACGGCGCACGGTCTCAATCACATCGAATATTGGCTGGCCATCAGATTCACGAATGGCCGCCCCAAGGATTCTGCCCAGCAGGCGGATGTCCTGCTGCATTTCATTTCTGTCTGCGCTTGCGTTTTCCACGTTGTCTCTATTTTTGCGTTTCGTTAATGGGATGATTCCATTGTAGGGGTTTTCGGCAGCGCACGCTCAGGCTGCGCCTATGTCGGGCATGCTTTGCGCGACGCCGACGGGGTCACACAGAATGAATTTTCTGAATCTGACGCAGATGATCAGGTTCGATGATGCTGCTGCCGGTGAATGGCCGATCGTTCACCAGAATCAGGAATGTGATACTGGCAAAGCTCAACGAGATGAGTACCACCGCCTTGCGCAGCTCTTCACGGGTGTGATAATGAATATCATAGATGACATACATACAGACACTTAGCAGTATCATCAGTACCAGCCACTTCTGGGGATTGATATGGTAAGTGGCCACATTCAGCCTGTCATCACGCGCTTCCCGTATCTGATGCAAATAGGCGTTGAACAGCGCCATCTGCGAGCTGACGTAGGCGTTATCGCGCACCTCAATGGCGATTTTGGCCGCCTCAACCGTCAGTCCGTCAAGCGCGGATTCTGTCTTCTCGCTGATCTGGTCACGCCCCATTTTCGGCCATTCATCATTGATGGCAGCGCCCACATAGGTCAGTAATCGGCTTTTCAGCTGACCATTGATATCCGGCGGCAGATATTTGAGAACGCGAAACGCATCGCTGACGGCGCCGGCTTCTTTTTCTGTCGCCGTCTGTCCTTTCTCGTTTTCTTTCCACACATCGCTGGCCATGAACGCCATATTCAGTCCAATGGGGACCAGCAGGCCCGAAATGAGGGTGTGGCTCAGGGCGCTGCTGCGCGGCGTGCGGCTGTTGCGGCGCTGCAGCCGGATAATGAGGATAATCAGCCCGGACATTCCGATAAAAAATACCGTACACAGGACCCAGGAGAAAAAGTTGGGAATATCGAATAGCAGGTTATACAGTTGCATGACATTCTCACGGAAGCAGGAGCAGGATTGATCTGGACCACCTTGCCAGGCGACATGCAGCGGAAGGGTCGCATATCACGGCTTTCGTATTCTACATCTGCCGGAGCAGGGGAGATTTGCGGTGTATCACAAATGTAAAAAAAGAGACAGATCATGGCGCTGATGACGGCACCATCGTCATTGCCGGGACGCTTCGTGCGCAATGCGCGATAATGGTAGCTGTTTTGTGATACTGGTTCGGAATTGCTGCAATGAACACTTCGCCCGCCACACTGGCTTTCACCCGCTATCTTTATCTTGCCGAAGATCCGCAAGTGATTGAAGCCTGTCTGCAGGCGCCCGACACTGCTATGCCGGCGGCCGTTGCGGACATCGCCTTAAGGGATGATATTTCCACAGATGAAATCACACCCGTGGCCATCATGTCTCATTATGACGAAAAACTCGGCGGCTTTGCCTATACCGGTGTACACGCAGGCGGGCGCAATCCCGTCGCGCGACATGCGGTGAGTCGGGCAGGTATTCAGGTGGTTGTGGCAGGTGCCCGATACGGCAAGGGGTCGTCGCGCGAGCACAGTCCGGCGGCTGAAAAACATGCCGGCGTGCAGCTTGTTTTTGCGCGCAGCTTTGAGCGTATCTATCGGCAGAATGCCGATAATATTGGTTTGCTCACTTCCACAGACTTTACATTACTCGCGCGTTTGCGCGCGGGCGAATCGATTACGCTGGACGAGGTACTTGCCGGCCGCGAAGAACTGACACAGGCCATTGTGCGCAGCGGTGGATTGCTGGCTTTTGGCAAACGCAATCTGGGCAGCAGCCGTCCGGAACCGGCTACGACTGCCGCAAGTCCTCAGACGCTTTTTGAAAAAATCATCTCGCGACATGTGCTGCGCACCGACCAGACGGGCACGGCGCTGACACCGGGCGCCGGTATTTTTCTGCGCGCCGACTGGCGCTTTATTCATGAATACTATACGGGCATGGCAGCGCATATGCTGCACCAGAATTATCCGGCGCCCTTGCAGCTGTTTGACGCTGACAAGGTCATTGCCTTTGAAGACCATACTTCCTATATTCAGCAGAGCCCGGCGCATTTGCGTCAGGGACTGGTGCCAAACATGCTGCGCATGTGCGAGGCGCACCGGGATTTCGTGGCTGAATGCAGACTTCGTTCACATCGCACACTGACCGAGGAGCAGGCGCGGGATGACGATGGCAGCAATGTGGCAGGTATTTCACATGCCATGATGGCCGAACACTATGCCCTGCCAGGACAGGTTGTGGTAGGAACCGATTCGCATACGCCGCATAGTGGTGCACTGGGATGTGTGGCCTTCGGCGTGGGCACAACAGATATGGCAAATGCCATGATGACCGGTGCGGTGCGCCTTAACGTACCGCCGGGCATTCTGGTACGCCTTCAAGGGTCGCTGCCACCGGGCGTGGCGGCCAAGGACATTGTGCTGCATCTGCTGGCACTGCCGCAAATCCGCAAGGGAAAGGGCGTGGGCAGGGTGTTTGAATTTACCGGCGATGTGATTGCACAATTGTCCATTGATGAACGGGCCACGCTGACCAATATGTGTGCCGAACTGGGTGGCTTCACCGGCATTGTGGCGCCGGACGCACGCACGGTCGCGTTTCTTGAAGAACGCCGCGGTATTTCATTCGAAATAGAAGACTGGATGCACAGTGATCCGGATGCCCAATACGAGCAGGAAATCACGGTTGACTGCTCTGCGCTGGAAGTGCTGGTGGCTGCGCCTGGCGATCCGGGCAACGGCATGCCGCTAACGTCGCTGAAGGAAACCGTCGCCATCGATATCGCCTATGGCGGCTCCTGTACTGCCGGCAAACGCGAAGACTTTGATCATTACCATGCGGTACTGGCCTGGGGGCTTGAGCAGGGTCTGCGCGTTCCGGAGCATGTCAAACTTTATCTGCAGTATGGTACAACGGCGGTCCGGGATTATTGCGTGGAAAAAGGCTACGACCGGGTGTTTGAACAGATGGGCGCCATCATATTGCAACCGTCATGTGGTGCCTGTGCCAACTGTGGGCCTGGCTCATCGATCGATGCAAACCAGGTGACCATCAGCGCAATCAACCGGAATTTTCCTGGGCGGTCGGGCCCGGGCAAGGTCTGGCTGGCCAGCCCGGCAACAGTCATGGCCAGCGCACTGGCCGGCCATATTGTGTCGTTCGCCGGCTTGCAGACGGAACTGACAGGGCAGGCGGGTCAATCGTCATAAAAAGGAATGCGCATCGACCAGTGATGTGGCGATCTGGCCAATCTGCCGCTGCGTCTGCATGGCCTTCCTGCGCAACATCCGGTAAGCCTCCTCTTCGCTGACACCATGCAGTTTCATGAGAATGCCTTTGGCTTTTTCCACATTCTGTCTTTCTGCAAGCCGTCGTTTGGCAAGATTCAATTCCTCCAGACGCGAGCGATCCACGGCATATCGTTCGATGGCCACATCCAGCAGTGACAGCATTCTTGCGGCCGGAACATCGCCTACCACATAAGCGGCAACACCTGCTCTCAACGATGCACGCATGAAATTGCGATCGTTGTCGTTGGTAAACATAACCACCGGCAGGGCGCTGTCATTCGACGTCATGCACAGGCCTTCCAGCGTGTCACGACAGGAAGCATCAGCGCTCACGAGGATGACATCCGGCTTGAGGCTGGCAAGCGCGGCCGACAGATCGGCCAGCGGAGAAATTTCTGCGATTACATGAATGCCGGCCGCCTGCAGCTTGCTGCGCAGCTCATAATTCTGCTCATCGCGGATCAACATGACATTCAGCATTTTCGTTCCTCTTGTCAGTCACTTAAGCAAAAGCCGTGCCGCTTTTGCCTGACCGTCTGCGAACAGGTCATGCCCGTTTTCTGTGCGTTCATGAACTATGTGGTGATCGCGGCGCCCGATGAGGGAGAGTCTGCACGCTTTTCGTGCATGCGGCCTGGCCCGTCTTCTCGTTATCGTTCCTGGCCGTTTAACACCTCATCATTCTCGCAAAGCGCCTGTTGACGCGGCTCTGCGCATGTTAATCATCCTCGGATTGGTTCCCGGCAAAGCTTAGGGCAGTATCTGGCACGCATATTGCTTTAGTCGTCGTGAAGGCCAATGGCGGTTTTCGACACTCATGGTTTACGGACAACGGCGTCCTGCAGACACATCCTGGTGATGTGTTCGCAGGACGCTTTCTTTTTGGGGTAATGATGGACAGTCGCAAGAAAACAGACGAAGCAGGTCTCTCAACAAGGCCATCGACGACCGGGCAATCAGGCAAAGATGCAATCGCACTCGGTAGCGTACATCGTCGTCAATGGATACTGTCAGTTGCGCGCGGTGCTGCCAGCATTGGTGCGCTTGGCATCGCGGACCCGTTTCTGCGTGGCGGCGCATGGGCAGCCGGCTCAGACGCGCCTGAGAAAACAGAGGTCAAAGTCGGCTTTATTCCGCTTACCGATTGTGCTTCTGTTGTCATGGCAGCAGAACTGGGCATCGATAAAAAATACGGCGTCAAAATCATACCCAGCAAGGAAGCCTCATGGGCAGCGGTGCGGGACAAGCTCATCAACGGCAACCTGGACTGTGCACATGCGCTTTACGGCATGATCTACGGGCTGCAGCTGGGCGTCGGCGGACCGCAGACCGATATGGCCGTATTGATGGGACTCAATCAGAACGGGCAGGGGATCACGCTTTCTTCCAAGCTGCGGGAGAACCAGGTGACAGATGGTGCCTCGCTTAAAAAGGCCATGCCTTCGCTGGGCAGACAACTGACATTTGCGCAGACGTTTCCCACCAGTACGCATGCCATGTGGCTTTACTACTGGCTCGCGGCGCATGAGATTCATCCGTTCCGGGATGTGCGTGTGATTACCGTGCCACCTCCGCAAATGGTGGCCAATATGATGATTGGCAATATGGATGGCTATTGCGTGGGCGAGCCATGGAATGCGCGCGCAGTCATCGACAAGATTGGCTTCACAGCGGTGACCAGTCAGGAAATCTGGCAGGATCATCCCGAAAAAGTGCTGGGAACGACAGCAAAATTTGCCGATCAGTATCCGAACACGGCCAGAGCAGTCACTGCCGCCATTCTGGAAGCGGGCAAGTGGATCGACAGCTCGCCTGCCAATATGGAAAAGACCGCCAAGGTGATTGCTGCCAAGTCATATGTCAACACGCAAGTGGACGTGATCCTGGGGCGCATGCTTGGCAAATATGACAATGGTGATGGAAAGGAAACGCAGAGTGCGCATCCCATGCGCTTTTTTGGAGATGGGGCAGCCACCTTCCCATACCTGAGTGACGGGATGTGGTTCCTGACTCAGCAAAAGCGCTGGGGGCTACTCAAGTCGCACCCCGATTACGCAGCGGTGGCACGCAAGGTCAATCGAATCGATATCTACAAGGCGGCCGCCCAGGCCAGTGGCACACCGCTGCCCATCAGTGAAAATCGCGAGTCGACCTTGATCGATGGCATCAGGTGGGACGGCAGCAATCCTGCGGCGTATGCCGACGGATTTGCGGTTCACGTATAGCACAGGAGAAATCAATGAACACAGCAAGTAAGGCGCTTTCATTACCTTCTGGAAGAGGGCTGCCGACATTCGACTGGCTGGGCAGGCTGATTTATCCGCTACTGGGTCTGATTTCAGTTGTGATCATCTGGGGGCTGATTGCTGAAAAAATTCCGGGCATTCCGACTCCCTACGATACGCTGATCTCTGCCATCGCCCTGTTTGCGGATCCTTTTTATCGCAACGGACCCAATGATGTGGGTATTGGATGGAATGTGCTGGCCTCGTTATGGCGCGTCGCCGTTGGCTTCGGGCTGGCAGCGGCTGTCGGCATACCGGCAGGTTTCATTATTGGCCGCTATGCACCGATGCGTCAGATCACGGCACCTGTCATCAGTCTGTTGCGTCCGGTGTCACCGCTGGCCTGGCTGCCTTTGGGACTGCTGTTGTTCAAGGCTGCCGAGCCAGCAGCAATCTGGTCCATCTTCATCTGTTCCATCTGGCCGATGATCATCAACACGGCAGATGGCGTCGCACGCGTACCCACCGATTATCTGAATATTGCCCGCGTGCTTGACCTGTCGGAAAGAAAAGTGCTGACCCGCATTCTGCTGCCCTCGGTACTGCCTTATGTGCTGACAGGTGTGCGACTGTCTATCGGCACGGCCTGGCTGGTGATTGTGGCAGCAGAGATGCTCACGGGAGGAACCGGTATTGGTTTCTGGTTGTGGGATGAGTGGAACAACCTGAACGTGCAGCACATCATTATTGCAATCGTCATTATTGGTCTGGTAGGCATGCTGCTTGATGCCGCACTGCTTTTTCTTGCCAGACGATTTGCCTTTGCCGAGGAGTAGGACATGGAAAAATACGTTGCCGTTGAAGCGGTCAGCCAGGTATTCGATACGGCGAAAGGCCCGTTTACCGCACTGAACAATATCAATCTTGCGATACGCAAGGGTGAATTCGTCTCGCTGATTGGTCATTCCGGTTGTGGCAAATCTACCTTGCTCAATCTGATCGCCGGCCTGACAAAGCCTAGTTCAGGCGCGCTGATCTGTGACCAGCGCGAGATTGCAGGACCGGGCCCGGATCGCGCCATGGTCTTTCAGAATCATTCCCTGCTGCCCTGGCTCACGTGCTTTCAGAACGTGTATCTGGCGGTGGAAAGAGTGTTTGGTGCGCAGGAGCCCAAATCCCGGCTGCGCGAACGTACCGCGGCTGCGCTCGAACTGGTAGATCTGGCACATGCCAGCAATAAGCATCCCCGCGAGATTTCAGGTGGCATGAAACAGCGCGTGGGCATTGCGCGAGCACTTGCCATCGAACCCAAAGTGCTGCTGATGGACGAACCGTTTGGCGCGCTGGATGCGCTTACTCGTGCACATTTGCAGGATGCCCTGTTGCGCATCGTCAAGCGCACGCAAAGCACCGTTGTGATGGTGACGCACGACGTTGATGAGGCCGTGCTGCTGTCGGACCGGATTGTCATGCTGACCAACGGACCGGCAGCCACCATTGGCGAAATATTGCCGATCAGGCTACCCGGACGTCGTGATCGCGTTGCGCTTGCGGGCGATCCGCGCTATCTGCAATACCGGGCCGCGGTCATGAAGTTTTTGCATCAGCGCTACTCGAATCCCGAGCAGGGCAGTCGTCTGTCTCTGGTCACAGCGGAGCAGAATGCAAACGAGCATAACGCAACCGAGCAGGACAATGCCAGCGTGGCCTGACCCGGATCAGAATGAATCACAAATGAATACAGGCAATATCATGAAAAAACGCAAACTGGTACTCATCGGCAATGGCATGGCCGGCGTTCGCACCATCGAGGAACTGCTGAAACTGGATGATCAGCTGTACGACATCACCATTATCGGCAGCGAGCCGTACCCGAATTACAACCGAATTCTTCTGTCCCCGGTGCTGACCGGCGAACAAACGGTACAGGACATCATTCTGAATGATCTGTCCTGGTACGAGGCAAACCATATCAATCTGATGCTGAACCAGCAGGTGACGGCGATTGATCGCGTGCACCGCGAGGTCCGTACAGCAGACGGGACTGTTGTTCCCTACGACAGACTGCTTCTGGCTACCGGTTCAACGCCCTTCATGCTTCCCGTTCCCGGCAACACGCTGGATGGTGTGGTGACTTTCCGCGATATCAATGATGTCAACCTAATGATCGAGGCAGCCGGAACCCGGCGTAATGCAGTTGTGATTGGTGGCGGGTTGCTTGGCCTGGAGGCCGCCAATGGTCTGGCAGTGCGTGGTATGGACGTCACTGTCGTGCACCTTGGTCGCACGCTGCTGGATCGTCAGCTTGATGAGCAGGCGGCCACCATGCTGCAGCACAGCCTGCAGGCTCGCGGTCTGTCGTTTCTGATGGCGCATCAGACCAGCGAAATTCTGGATGATGGTCATGGCCGTGTCGGTGCCATTCGCTTTGCCAACGGACACGAAATGGGAACCGATCTGGTGGTAATGGCAGTTGGCATTCGACCGAATGTGGCGCTGGCGGCAGGCGCGTGCCTGCATGTGGACAAAGGCATTGTGGTCAGCGATACCATGCAGACCTATGATCCTTGCATCTATGCGGTTGGTGAATGTGTCAGTCATCGCGGGACCGCTTACGGCCTGGTGGCACCGCTGTTCGAGCAGGCCAAGGTGGCAGCCAATCATCTGGCCATGCACGGCATTGCCCGATATGAAGGCAGTGTGACATCGACCAAGCTGAAGGTCACCGGCATTGATGTGTTTTCTGCCGGCGATTTTGTTGGCAATGAACAGACTGAGTGTATTACGCTGGCTGATCCCGAAGGCGGACTCTACAAGAAACTGGTCGTGCAGGAGGATAAGCTGGTGGGTGCCTGCCTTTACGGCGACACGGCAGATGGTGCCTGGTATTTTCGTCTTATACGCGAGAACAAATCCATACACGAAATTCGTGATCAGCTGATGTTTGGCGAAGGTGCGGCAGGCGATGCCGGTCACGCCGGAGAAAACCAGGCGGCCAGCATGCCCGATAGTGCCGAGGTTTGCGGCTGCAACGGGGTATGCAAGGGGACGATTGTGAAGGCGATCCGCGAACAGGGTCTCTTCACGGTGGATGACATTCGCAAACATACCAAGGCCTCCAGTTCCTGCGGCTCCTGCACGGGGCTGGTTGAACAGATCCTGATCAATTGCGTGGGCGGGGCTGCCGATGTCAAGCCCAAGTCGGCCAAACCGATTTGCGCCTGCACCGACGTCACCCATGGACAGGCGCGCAAGGTCATCCGCGAACAGCATTTGCTGACAATCACAGATGCCATGCATTTCATGGAGTGGCGCACGCCCGATGGCTGCGCGACATGTCGCCCGGCACTCAACTATTACCTGCTTTCCACCTGGCCAGGCGAAGCCCGCGATGACGGGGCCTCGCGCCTGGTCAACGAACGCATGCACGCCAATATTCAGAAAGACGGAACCTATTCTGTGGTGCCGCGCATCTGGGGTGGGGTGACCAACGCATCGGAATTGCGGCGTATCGCAGATGTTGCCGATAAGTATGAGATTCCGCTCATTAAGGTCACAGGTGGTCAGCGCATCGACCTGCTGGGCGTGAAAAAAGAAGATCTGACGCATGTCTGGAAAGATCTGGACATGCCTTCGGGTCACGCTTATGGCAAAAGCCTGCGCACGGTCAAGACCTGCGTGGGCAGTGAGTTCTGCCGCTTCGGTACGCAGGATTCGACAGCCATGGGTATTGCACTTGAAAAGGATCTGGTGGGCATGTGGAGTCCGCATAAAGTGAAACTGGCGGTCTCGGGCTGTCCACGCAACTGCTCGGAATCCGGTATCAAGGATGTCGGCATTATCGCTGTGGACTCCGGCTGGGAAATCTATGTGGGTGGCAATGGCGGTATCAAAACCGAAGTGGCACAGTTCTTTGTCAAAGTCTCCACCCAGGAAGAAGTGCTGGAATACAGCGGCGCATTCCTGCAGCTGTATCGTGAAGAGGCGTATTACCTGGAGCGCACCGTGCACTATCTGGATCGCGTCGGGCTGGAACATGCCAAAGAGAATGTGGTGAACAATGCCGATAAACGCAAGGCACTCTATGCCCGCCTGCGATTTGCACTGTCGTTTGAACAGGATCCCTGGCAGGACCGGATACAGAAACGCGTGGCTGCGCCAGAACTGGAAACCCTGGATTTGTGAGAAAAGTGATGAAAATTTGTGAACAATGGACGCCCGTGTGCAACACAAGTGAAATTCCGGTGCGTGGCGCGCGCGTGATCCGCCGTGCCGGATGCGATGACATTGCTTTGTTTCGCGGCGGGCAGAATGATGTTTATGCGGTTGTCGATAAATGTCCGCACAAGGGTGGCCCGCTTTCTGCCGGCCTGGTGCATGGCTCTTCGGTTACCTGCCCGCAGCACTGCATGGTTATTGACCTGGCGACCGGACAGGTACAGGCGCCGGACAAGGGCTGCATACGCACGATACCCGTAAAAATTGAACAGGGTCTGGTCAGTCTCGATCTGGATGAAGGAATATAAGCGTGGATACGCCGGCTTCGCATGCGCGCATTCCTCCTGTACGTGCAGTGGCAGAACGCGAGACCCTCTCGGTCTGCTGCTATTGCGGTACCGGTTGCGGGGTACGGATTCGCAGCAAGGGCAATGACGTGCTTTCCGTGGAGGGCGATCTCGCGCATCCATCCAACGCAGGCATGTTGTGCAGCAAAGGATCGGCGCTGGCCAGTACCGCAAGACGAGATGAAGCGCGGGTGCTGCGCGCGCGCCTGCGCGACAGAAAGACCGGGCGCTTTTCCGACATTTCCATGGCACAGGCGTTTGATATTGCCGCCAGAAAAATCAGTGAGACGGTTACGCAGCACGGTCCGGATTCCATGGGTTTCTATCTTTCAGGACAGTTGCTGACGGAAGATTATGCCATCTTCAATAAAATGGCACGCGCACTGATTGGCACCAATAACGTTGATACGAACTCGCGCCTGTGTATGTCCAGTGCCGTTGTTGGCTACAAAATGACGCTGGGCGCAGATTCACCGCCCGCATGCTATGAAGATATTGAGCTGGCCGACACTGTGCTGATTGCCGGTTCTAACATGGCTTATGCGCATCCCGTGCTGTTCCGCCGGCTGATGCAGGCGCGCCAGGCCCGGCCGCATATGAAGATAATTGTGATCGACCCGCGCAATACCGATACGGCGCAGGCTGCAGATCTGCATCTGGCGGTGACACCCGGAGCAGACGTGGCGCTTTTTCATGCCATGCTCAACGTCATGGTCTGGGAAGGACTGGTCAATAATGACTATATCGAGAAGTATACCCAGGGCTTTGCCGCGCTGAAAAATCGCATTCGTGAATTTACGCCCGAGGCTGCCGAAGCCGCCTGTGGTGTCCCGGCAGCCGATATCATCACGGCCGCCAGATGGTTTGCAAAAAGTCCGGCGACACTGTCGATGTACACCATGGGACTGAATCAGTCCAGCAGCGGTACGGCAAAAAACGTGTCCCTGATCCACCTGCATCTGGCCACCGGACATATCGGCAGACCAGGAACGGGACCATTTTCTCTGACCGGACAACCCAATGCCATGGGTGGTCGTGAGGCCGGCGCCATGGCCACCTTGTTGCCGGGACATCGTGATCCGGCAAACTCAGCACATCGCGACGAGGTGGCAGCTATCT
>JBEBTQ010000050.1:0-13038 GCA_040393685.1 Advenella kashmirensis
TTTTGGAAAGCTCGATCAGTTTGTCGTTCGCATGGGCATATGGCAACGCCACCCCCATCGCGATCGTCATGGAAAGCAGTAATCGCTTCATATATTGTCTCCATCCATTATTGCTTCGAAGTATAGTTTCGTTATCACAATTCAAATTACATTTGCGATAACACCCCTGCCAGTTTTGCGTTCAGACCTCTCGCATTCGATTCAAAGCAATATCCGTACCAACAACCAAAAACTAGTGATAAACCCTTAGACGAAGCAGCCTGGCCTCCTTCATTTGTCCATGAAGACAGGGAGAGAGAAAAGAAATTGGGAGAAAAAAATGGCGCCTGCAGGCGCCGTGTCACTGACGAATTCGAGACAGCTTGCCCGAAAATTTCCAGGCGTGTGACGCTTGCGTGACACATTGTCCCATCGTCATTTCAGGCCCACACATTAATCAATGCAGGTCCGTCTGTAATCAGAAACTCCTTCAGACCGATGGCCGCAGGCGCAAGCTTTTTTGTTCGCAGATGAGCAATTCGCCATTGTTTGACGATGGGCATGCCCTGTATATCAAGCAGAGCCAGATGACCTGCGGCCAGTTCGTGCCTAACGGTGCGCAAGGACAGGAAAGTGATGCCCATGCCGGCCATCACCGCCTGTTTGATCGATTCATTGCTGGGCATTTCCATCACAATATTCGGCGCGATGCCATGCTCATTGAAAATGGCTTCCATGGTTGCGCGTGTGCCCGACCCATTTTCCCGGGCCACAAAGTCAACATCATTGAAAATGGATAAGGGAGCCTGACGTCTTCGCGACAGCGAATGTTCCGGTGCACTGACAAAGCCCATCGGGTTGGTCGCAAACGGCTCGGATACGCAATCAAAGCGGTCCGGCACCCTGCCGGTAACGGCCAGATCCAGCTCATTGCGCTCCAGCATATTGAAGATCTGATCGCGATTCTGTATTTGCAGCGACATTTCAATCGCAGGAAAGCGCCGCCTGAAGTGCACCAGAAGCATGGGCACAAAATATTTTGCTGTCCCCACCATACCCAGACTGATGCGTCCGCGCTGCAATCCCTTGAGACCTTCCACTGCATCGTCAAGCTGACTCAGTTGTGATGTCGCTGCAATGGCGTATTGTTCCACTTCCCTGCCAGCCTCGGTCAGACGAATCTGTCTGCCATTGGCTTCAACCAATGCGATACCAAGTGCTTCTTCCAGTTGCCGCAATTGTGTGGATACCGCTGGCTGCGTCACGTGCAGCTTTTCTGCCGCGCGCGAAACAGATTCAGCGCGCGCAACTTCCAGAAAGGTATCAAGCTGTCTCAGCGTATAACGTCGCATAAGGATTGATAAGCCTGCGCTTATGTTTTTTTCGATATTTATTATTAGACCTGAAGCAATCACATTTGTATAGTTTCTTCATACCGGCCTGACTTAGCTTTCCTGCCGGCTTCACCACATAAAGCATTCAGGAGATTAACAATGAACGATGTCAGCACAGTCCAGATCAGAGATTCAAAAAAACGTTATGCAGCCGGCGTACTGAAATATGCGCAGATGGGATATTGGGATGGCGACTACGAACCAAGCGATACCGACATTCTTGCCGTATTCCGTATCACGCCTCAGGAAGGCGTTGATCCTATTGAAGCTGCTGCCGCTGTCGCGGGTGAATCTTCCACAGCAACATGGACCGTCGTATGGACCGACAGACTGACTGCGAGCGACAAGTATCGCGCCAAGGCCTATCGCGTTGAACCCGTACCCAACAGCGCAGATCAGTTCTTTTGCTATATTGCCTATGACATATCGCTGTTCGAAGAGGGCTCTATCACAAACGTGACTGCCTCCATCATCGGCAATGTGTTCGGCTTTAAACCACTGAAGGCAGCCAGGCTCGAAGATATGCGTTTTCCTGTGGCCTACGTGAAAACTTTTGCCGGCCCGCCTACCGGCATTATTGTTGAGCGCGAGCGCCTGGACAAATTTGGTCGTCCGTTACTGGGTGCCACCACCAAGCCCAAACTTGGTCTTTCAGGCCGCAACTACGGTCGTGTTGTTTACGAGGGCCTCAAGGGCGGTCTGGATTTCATGAAGGATGACGAAAACATCAATTCGCAACCCTTCATGCACTGGCGTGATCGCTTTCTGTTTGTGATGGATGCCGTCAATAAAGCCTCAGCCGCAACCGGCGAAGTCAAGGGAAGTTATCTGAACGTCACCGCAGGCACGATGGAAGAAATGTACCGACGTGCCGAGTTTGCCAAAGAATTGGGTTCCGTGATCGTCATGATCGATCTGGTTGTGGGATGGACAGCGATTCAGTCCATGTCCAATTGGTGCCGACAGAATGACATGATTCTGCATTTGCATCGCGCAGGACACGGAACATATACACGCCAGAAAAATCACGGCATTTCGTTTCGCGTGATTGCCAAATGGGCCCGCCTGGCCGGCGTGGATCATATCCATGCAGGAACAGCCGTTGGCAAACTTGAGGGTGATCCCATGACCGTCCAGGGATTCTATAACGTTTGTCGTCAGGCCAAAACGCCTGTCGATTTGCCACGCGGCATTTTCTTTGATCAGGACTGGATTGCGTTGCGCAAAGTCATGCCGGTTGCCTCTGGCGGTATTCACGCGGGACAGATGCATCAGTTGCTCGATCTGTTTGGCGATGACGTTGTGCTGCAGTTTGGCGGTGGAACTATCGGGCATCCCGACGGTATTCAGGCAGGTGCCACGGCCAACCGCGTCGCATTGGAATCCATGGTACTGGCGCGCAACGAAGGTCGCAATATTGCCGAAGAAGGCCCGCAGATTCTCAAAGATGCTGCCCAGCATTGCAGCCCGCTGCGCGCAGCACTGGATACGTGGGGCGACGTCACCTTCAACTATGCCTCAACCGATACTTCCGACTTCACACCGATGCCATCGGTTGCGTAACCCATTTTCCTTCAGGAGCACACTATGCGAATCACCCAGGGTACCTTCTCTTTTCTTCCTGATCTGACCAATGAGCAGATTACCAGCCAGCTCCAGTACTGCCTGGACAACGGCTGGGCGGTCGGCATCGAATATACCGATGATCCGCACCCGCGCAATACGTATTGGGAGATGTTTGGCAATCCGATGTTCGATCTGCGCGATGCAGCAGGCATTCTGCAACAGATTGAACAAGCGCGCAGCACTTTTCCCACTCATTACATCCGTGTTATTGCATTTGACAATACACATACCGTCGAATCGGTCGTGCTGTCTTTCATTGTGAACCGTCCTGAGAACGAACCCGGATTCAGACTAGTGCGTCAGGAAGTCGACGGGCGCCGCATGCGATATTCAACTGAAAGCTATGCCGTGGCAGCGGCGCCGGAAGGCAGCCGTTACTGAATGACAATAGGACGGGCGGGCACAGACAGAATACGCCTGTCCTCATTGTCGCAGCATGTAGTGCCATGTAAAAGGAGAGCGCAATGACACAGACCACAGCGAACGCAGAGAGCGATGACAAAATAACGACGCTGGACAGTAAGCAGTCAAACGCAGGCGTTGCGGCGAATGCCGAAAGCGTGCGCGCGACGGATGCGTCCACAGAATCAGACAGTTCCACAGACCAGGACAGACTTGCAATCGCTGAGACACTGGAGCAGCTGGATCGGGAACTGGTGGGTCTTGTACCCGTCAAGCAACGCATTCGTGATATCGCAGCTTTGCTGCTCGTTGACAAGCTGCGTGCGGAACGTGGCTTGCGCACGGGTTCCTCTCCCAACCTGCATATGAGTTTTACCGGTAACCCCGGCACGGGCAAGACTACGGTCGCCATGCGCATGGCCGAAATCCTGCATCGGCTGGGCTATTTGCGACGCGGCCATCTGGTGGCCGTCACACGCGATGATCTGGTAGGTCAGTATATTGGACATACTGCGCCGAAAACCCGTGAAGTGCTGAAAAAGGCCATGGGCGGCGTGTTGTTTATCGATGAAGCCTATTACCTGTATCGCCCTGAAAACGAAAGGGACTACGGCCAGGAAGCCATCGAAATTCTGCTGCAGATCATGGAGAACAATCGGGACGACCTGGTGGTGATCTTTGCAGGGTACAAAGACCGAATGGATCGCTTTTTTTCCTCGAATCCGGGTATGTCCTCACGCGTCGCCCATCATATCGATTTTCCGGATTATGAATCCCAGGAACTGGAAAAGATTGCAGACATCATGCTCGATGGTATGCAGTACCGCTTTGATGAAGATGCGCGCAATGCCTTCGCAGACTATATTGTCAAACGCATGCAGCAACCGCATTTTGCCAACGCCCGCAGCGTACGCAATGCCCTTGAACGCGCGCGGCTGCGCCATGCCTCGCGCATTATGCGCAATCCTGGCAATCTCAGTGACGAGACGCTGCAGACCATTTCAGAAGCAGATATTCGCGCCAGCCGAGTTTTCGACGAAGCTCAGGTGGTACCTGAGTCTGACGCCACGCGTCATCCGGCGGAGTCAGGTACAGACATAACGGAGCGATGATATGCTGAGCGCCCTGATTTTTGATGTCGACGGTACCCTGGCTGACACCGAGTCGGCCCATTTGCGTGCCTTTAATACCGCTTTTGTACTTGCCGGGATGAACTGGCACTGGAGCGAAGAACGCTATCGGGAACTGCTGGCTATCAGCGGTGGCAAGGAGCGAATCGCCTATCACTGGCTGCTGGAAGACCCTGAGGCAGCCACCAGCACAGAGGCAGCCCGCAAGATCCGGCATATTCATCAGCTGAAAACCGAAGAGTATACGCGGCTCGTGCAGGAAGGCCAGGTCGAATTACGCCCTGGCATTCACCGCCTGATTGTGGAAGCCTATTGTTCCGGCCTGCCCATGGCTATTGCAACCACGACCACACCAGCCAATGTGGAAGCGCTACTGCACCATTGTCTGGGCCGGGACTGGCGAAAGTTCTTTGCTGTGATCTGTGATGCCAGTACGCCTGGCGACAAGAAGCCTGCACCGGACGTGTACCTGCATGCGCTCGCCGCGCTGAATGTCCATAGTGGCAATTGCATTGCCTTTGAAGATTCAGAAAACGGCCTGCGTGCGGCTTCGCTGGCAGGTATTTCAACCATCATTACCCCGACAAATTTCACACGTGGTCAGGATTTCAGCGATGCCATGCTCGTTCTTCCGCACCTGGGTGATCCTGAAATACCCATACCCGCTGGCAATGGCGTTCATCAGACCATGGTGGATATGCTCACACTCCGTTGCCTGCACGCAGACCCCTTATTGAAAGCCGGATAAACACATAAATATAGGATGGAAACATGAAAACCCTTCAACGCCCTACCCTGACCCAGTTCCTGATTGACGAGCGCCGGCGCTTTCCAGAAGCAGGCGGCGACTTCAATAGTGTCATCCTCAATATTGCCCTGGTATGCCGTCGTATTTCACATGCAATCGCCTGCGGTGCGCTGGCTGGCGTCCACGGCAATGCCGGCTCGGTCAATGTGCAGGAAGAGGATCAGAAGAAACTGGATGTGCTCAGTAACGAGTTATTCATTGAAGGCAATCATTGGGGTGGTCAGCTGGCAGGCATGGTGTCTGAGGAACTTGAGCAACCTTACGCCATTCCCCAGCCTTATCGCCGCGGTCCTTATCTGCTGCTTTTCGACCCGCTGGATGGTTCGTCAAATATCGATGTGAATGTCTCCGTAGGCAGCATCTTCTCTGTCTTGCGCACGCCGAACCCGGAACGGGAAACGACCGCCGACGATTATTTGCAGCCCGGCACCCAGCAGGTCGCTGCCGGCTATGCCATCTACGGCCCAGCGACCATGTTGGTTCTGACGGTTGGCAATGGTGTGCATGCATTTACCCTCTGCCCACAGGTGGGTGAATTCATGCTGACGCATCCGAATCTCAAAATTCCGGAGGACACCAGCGAGTTTGCCATCAATACCTCCAACAGCCGCTTCTGGGAGGATCCGGTACGACGCTACGTTGACGAATGTGTTGCCGGCAAATCCGGAGAGCGTGGCAAAGACTTCAACATGCGCTGGATCGCCTCATTGGTGGCCGAAGCCCATCGCATCCTGATGCGGGGCGGCGTTTTTCTCTATCCGAAGGACACGCGCAAGCCGGAACGTAATGGCAGATTGCGCCTGCTCTACGAGGCCAACCCCGTGGGTTTCATCGTGGAACAAGCTGGCGGTCGTGCCAGTTCCGGGCACGGTCCCATCATGGAGGTTAAGCCCGATGACATTCATCAGCGCATCGGCTTCATCTTTGGCTCCAAAAATGAGGTCGAACGGGTCGAAGACTATTACAGGCACCCAAGACAAATTGATTCGCCCAACCCCCTCTTTCATGAGCGAAGCCTCTTTACGGAATCGGCCAATATGCAATAGAAGAGATACCGTCAACGTTGCGCTGCAGCTGCAAGCTTATGACAGTTGAAAACCCTTGGGACAGAATTTTGCAGGATATCAAACTTTAAAAGGACAGCACGATGTCAGAACGCCATCCGATTATTTCCATTACCGGTTCATCTGGCGCAGGAACCACATCGGTTACGCGCACCTTCGAAAATATTTTTCGTCGGGAAAACGTGATCGCCGCCTCAATTGAGGGGGATAGCTTTCATCGGTATAACCGGGCTGAAATGAAAGAGAGGCAGGCGGCGGCCGAGAAAAAAGGCAATGCCAATTTCAGTCATTTCGGTCCCGATACCAATCTTTTTGCCGAGCTCGAAACGCTTTTTCGCAGCTACAGCGAAACCGGCACGGGCAAACGGCGCAAATACTTGCACGATACACGTGAGGCAGCGCCCTACAAGCAGGAACCAGGTACGTTTACCGAGTGGGAAGAGATTCCCGAAGGAACCGATCTGTTGTTCTATGAAGGGCTGCATGGCGCTGTCGTGCACGAGAAAGTCAATATCGCGCAATATCCCGATCTGCTTATTGGCGTGGTGCCTGTCATTAATCTGGAGTGGATTCAGAAACTGTGGCGCGATAAATCCACCCGAGGCTATTCCGCCGAAGCCGTTACCGACACCATTCTCAGGCGCATGCCCGATTACGTCAATCACATTTGTCCTCAATTTTCCCTGACTCATGTGAATTTTCAGCGCGTGCCCTGTGTCGATACGTCAAATCCATTTATTGCAAGGGATATCCCGGCTCCGGACGAAAGTCTTGTCGTGATTCGCTTTGCCAATCCCAAAGGCATTGATTTCCAGTATCTCCTGAACATGGTACACGACTCGTTCATGTCCCGCGCGAACACAATTGTGGTACCCGGCGGGAAGATGGAACTGGCCATGCAGCTGATTTTCACTCCCTTTATCTGGCGCATGATGGAACGCAAAAAACGCGCCTCACAGTCATAAGGACAACAGAATGAATGTTGCTGAAAAAATCCCCGTCAGAGAGAGCCGTCACGCCGACGCGCTGCGCTTTCTTGCTGCAGACGCTGTGGAACAGGCACAGTCGGGTCATCCCGGCGCGCCCATGGGCATGGCTGATATTGCCGAAGTGCTATGGCGTCATCATTTGTCGCACAATCCGGCAGATCCGGCCTGGTTCAATCGTGACCGCTTTGTCCTTTCCAATGGACACGGATCCATGCTTCTGTACGCGCTGCTCCATTTAACCGGCTACGATCTGCCATTGGAAGAATTGCGGCAATTTCGACAACTGCATTCGAAAACGCCGGGGCATCCGGAATACGGAATGACGCCGGGCGTGGAGACCACTACGGGGCCGCTAGGTCAGGGGCTGGCCAATGCCGTGGGCATGGCACTTGCAGAGAAACAGCTGGCCCAGCGCTATAACCACCCAGGCCATGTGATCGTGGATCACTTCACCTATGTGTTTATGGGTGATGGCTGCCTGATGGAAGGGATCAGTCACGAAGTGTGTTCTCTGGCCGGCACATTGGGACTGGGCAAGCTGATCTGCTTTTATGACGATAACGGCATTTCCATTGACGGTGAAGTCAACGGCTGGTTCCAGGATGACACGGCAGCTCGGTTTCGCGCTTACAACTGGAATGTGATTCCGGATGTCGACGGACATAACCCTGCCGCCATCGACTCTGCTATCCGGCAGGCGAAAGCCCAGGCAAATCGCCAGAACAGACCCACGCTGATCTGCTGCCGCACAAATATTGGACATGGAGCTCCAACGCGTGCAGGCACACATGAGGTACATGGTGCCCCCCTTGGCGCTGACGAAATTGCTGCCATGCGTGCGGCACGCAACTGGCGTTACGCCGAATTTGAATTGCCCGATGATATTGTCGAGGACTGGAACGCCACCGCTCAGGGCGCGGTACGCCAACAAGCGTGGCAGGAACAATATGACCGCTGGCAGGCCCGATTTCCAGACGATGCCAGGGAACTCGAGCGACGCATGACAGGTGAAATTCCCTCGGCAATGACACAGGCGCTGGACGGTCTGCTCGACGCCAGTGAGGCGCTGCATAAGAAAATCGCAACCCGCAAGGCATCTCAGCTCGTACTGGAGGAATTGGTTCCCGTTATGCCGGAACTGCTGGGCGGCTCTGCAGATCTCACAGGTTCCAATCTGACTAACACAAAGTCCTCTGTCTGGATCAATCACAAAAGTCATGGTAATTATCTGAGTTATGGCGTTCGTGAGTTCGGCATGGCGGCCGTCATGAACGGCGTTGCACTGCATGGCGGCTTCATTCCCTATGGAGGCACATTCCTTACTTTCTCCGATTATTCGCGCAATGCGATCCGGATGGCCGCGCTCATGAGGCAGCGCGTCATTCATGTTTTCACTCATGATTCGATTGGTCTGGGCGAAGACGGACCAACGCATCAGCCGATCGAGCATCTGGCCTGCCTGCGCATGATTCCGAACAATCAGGTATGGCGGCCATGCGACGGTGAGGAAACGGCACAAGCCTGGCGCGCCGTCCTGGCGCGTCGCGACGGACCAGGTTGCCTCGTTCTGTCACGTCAGGCACTGACTCCCTTTTCTCGTGATGAATCCCAACGCGATGGCATATTGCGGGGCGGCTATATCCTGCAGGATGAACAAAATCCGCAGGCAGTGGTCATTGCCACAGGTTCTGAAGTGGAAATTGCGGTCGCCGCGGCCGACCTCCTGAAAAAAGAAGGCATTGCAGTGCGCGTGGTATCCATGCCCTGCGTTGAACTTTTCCACGCCCAGCCAGCCGAATGGCGCGAACACGTGCTTCCCAGCGGGCTGCCGCGTGTCAGCATTGAAGCCGGTGTCCGTTGGTATTGGCAGAGTGTGGTCGAAGGTGGAACCACGATTGGCATAGATAGATTCGGCGAATCGGCACCGGCCGCGCAACTCTATAAACATTTCGGTTTGACGGCAGACGCCATATGCAAGGCAGTGCGAGATCACGTCAGGCCTGCCTCCTGACATCTCATCCTGAAGGCACACCTCCATACCGTCCTGAACCTGCAATCTAACCATGCAACCTAAACCAGCTTCCTAAATCAGCGAAATCCGGGATTCACAGTTGTGATCCCACCTTTCCCAAAGGAGATAAATCATGGCTCTCATTTCACTAAGACAGTTGCTCGATCACGCTGCCGAGCATAACTACGGCATTCCGGCCTTCAACGTAAATAACCTGGAACAGATCCAGGCCATTATGCAGGCTGCGGTGCAGACTGACAGTCCTGTCATTCTGCAGGCCTCGGCAGGCGCCCGCAAATATGCAGGTGAAGCCTTTTTGCGACGCCTGGTAGAGGCCGCGATCGAGTCCTACCCGGATATTCCAGTGTGCATGCATCAGGATCACGGTGCGAGCCCAGCCGTCTGCCAGGCGTCAATCCGCTCAGGATTTTCAAGTGTGATGATGGATGGTTCCTTGCTGGCAGATATGAAAACGCCATCTACCTACGAATATAATGTTGCAGTCACGCGACAGGTTGCCGATATGGCCCATTGCGTTGGCGTCTCGGTTGAAGGAGAACTGGGCTGCCTGGGTTCCCTGGAATCCGGTCAGGCAGGTGAAGAAGACGGCTCCGGTGCCGAGGGCATACTGTCACATGAACAGCTGCTGACCGATCCCGAACAGGCAGCAGACTTCGTTGCTCGAACCGGTGTGGATGCGCTGGCCATCGCGATCGGAACCAGTCATGGCGCCTACAAATTCACCCGCAAACCCACGGGTGATATTCTGGCCATTGATCGGATCCGTGCGATACATCAACGCATTCCGGACACACATCTGGTCATGCATGGTTCCTCTTCGGTCCCCCAGGAATGGCTTGCCATTATTCGTGAGCACGGTGGCGATATCCGTGAGACATATGGCGTGCCTGTAGAGGAAATCTGCGAAGGCATAAAAAATGGAGTCAGGAAAGTCAATATTGATACCGATATCCGGCTTGCCATGACAGGTGCAATACGACGCTGCATGATGCAAAATGCCTCGGAATTTGATCCCCGGAAGTTTTTCAAGGAAGCCACTTCGGCAGCGCGCGATATTTGTGTACAGCGATTTGAAGCTTTTGGCTGCGCCGGACGTGCCGCCTCTATCAAACCTGTGCCACTGGAAAAAATGGCGCAAATCTATGTGAAAGACGCCGTCGCTGCGTGATGCGAAGTTGGAGAAACGCGGTTTGTATGACGAAAGGCCTGGTACGAAGCACGTCATACGAACTGCGTTGAATGCTATGTATCATGCGTTATTCGTTGCGCGTTCCATACAGAATGGCTTAATGAGAATAGCCTAAAATTCGGCAACTAATATGACGGCATACAAATCAGTCTGAGAAATGGTGAAGGGGCGCTGCTTCAGCGCCCCTTCTTGGTGACTGTTGTAGCCGTACCGCCACAACAGGAACACGGCCTGCAAAAGGCCGGACCCAATTGCGAGCCCGGCCGATTCTCTTTCACAGAGAACCTTTAATTCAACCTCAATCGAACGTCACCACTGAACGGATGGACTTGCCTTCATGCATCAGGTCGAAGGCTTCGTTAATCTTTTCAATAGGCATGACATGTGTGATCAGATCATCGATATTGATTTTGCCTTCCATGTACCAGTCGACAATTTTTGGTACATCAGTCCGACCCCTTGCGCCACCAAAAGCAGAACCCTGCCAGACGCGACCTGTCACCAGCTGGAACGGACGAGTGGAAATTTCCTGACCGGCGCCGGCAACCCCGATGATGGTGCTCTTGCCCCAGCCTTTGTGGCAGGATTCAAGCGCCTGTCTCATCAGATTGACGTTACCAATACATTCGAATGTGTGATCCGCACCGCCTTTGGTAAGATCTACCAGATAAGGCACGATGTCCCCTTCCACTTCTTTGGGATTGACGAAATGCGTCATACCAAATTTGCGGGCCAGTTCTTCGCGCTCAGGATTGATATCCACGCCGATAATCATATCAGCGCCGGCCATTCTGGCACCTTGCACCACGTTCAGTCCGATTCCGCCCAGGCCAAATACGATAACCTTTTCGCCGGGCTGAACTTTCGCGGTGTAGATGACAGCACCGACACCCGTGGTCACACCGCAGCCAATGTAGCAGACCTTTTCAAAAGGTGCATCTTCGCGGATTTTTGCCAGTGCTATTTCAGGCACAACAGTGTAGTTGGAGAATGTGGATGTACCCATATAATGGAATACGTCCTTGCCGTCCAGTTTGAATCGGCTCGTGCCGTCCGGCATCAGACCCTTGCCCTGTGTGGCGCGAATCGCGCCGCAGAGATTGGTCTTGCGTGACAGGCAGAATTCACAGTTGCGACATTCCGGCGTATATAAAGGAATCACGTGATCACCGGGTTTAAGGGTGGTTACACCCGACCCTACTTCTACCACAACGCCAGCGCCTTCATGCCCTAAAATGGCCGGGAAAATACCTTCAGGATCATCTCCGGATAATGTGAACATATCCGTGTGGCATACACCCGATGCCTTGATTTCTACCAGTACTTCGAAGGCGCGTGGCCCTTCGAGCTGTACCGTTTCGATCGTGAGTGGTGCCCCCGCTTTGGTGGCAACAGCGGCTTTTGTTTCCATTACTTCAACTCCTGCTTAAGATGCGTGCTTTGATTTTGCAACATGCGTTGCGATGACATCCATCAACGCGGGCGACAGGCAGTCATAGGGAGGCAGACCCAATTCATTGAGCCGTGCACGAATACCGTCCATATCTGCCGGATCAGTACCGGTTTCGATGATTGACGATACAAACGCAGCAAACGTTGGTGCGGACCAGCCCGTTTCCGGAGAACGTTCTGTATGGATAAAATCCAGTCCGTAAAACGGATGTTGCGTGTTTTCGATACGACCATACATATGCACGCCACAACCACTGCATGCATGCCGCTGGATGGCGGCAGATTCGTCAACCACCTTCAGTTTGTTTTCATTGGCAGTTACCTGCACCGCTTCCTTGGGTACAACTGCGACCTGGGAAAACAGTGCGCCGGCGGGACGCCAGCACTTTGAACAACCACAAAGGTGATTATGAGCTGATTGCGAATTGATATTCACTTCTACCCGATCTGTTTCGCAATCACATACCAGCTTGCCACCGGTAAAATTATTGTCTGTTTTTGCCTGAACGCCATTGTTAACGGCTGGATGAATATTGTAACTCATATGTGTCTCCGGTATGGTTTTGAAGAATGCCGACTGCGCTGGTCCCCGACCTTTTACTTTTGAATGAGACGCGCAAATGCGTAGCTCGAGAGTCCTGCTCAGGGCTTCTTAAGCAACTTCCATGCCAAACGCAGAAAATAGGGGAATAAGTTCGCAGTTGTGCGTTCGGCGCTGGTAAACGCCGTGTTCTCTCTGCAATTGCAGCAGCCAAGGACAGCTGTCATTGCCCTGAGAGTTGTTCAGAATACGATACAGCCTGTGCCATTCTCCGGATTATCACAATACACCTGCATCATTGCCGCTGGGTTTAAGATGCCGTATCCGCTAAAGACGCCAGTGTTTCCGAAAGCGCCTGACAAATGAGTGCATCCGAGGTGGTGTGGGTGCCACCTTCTACCCATCGTATCTGCGCTTTTCTCAGAGATTGCT
>JBEBTQ010000051.1:0-12997 GCA_040393685.1 Advenella kashmirensis
GATCTATACCGCCTCAATCGACGAACGCCTGAATGAAGATGGTTATATCATGCCTGGCCTGGGCGATGCAGGTGACCGGATTTTCGGGACCCGTCAGAAAGTGTAGAGTGGGTCGCACTATTCCAGTGATTGACTGTTGTGCTTTGCAACTAACGGTAAGATATTTCAAATGAAAAGAATTACAAAATTTGGTCGAAAATAGCCGGGAATGCGCTATGATGGTCTTGAAATTATCAGGAACGCAATAATATTTAAAAAGCAAGACCCGGTAAAGGCGGAGCATCCGCTTTCCGGCAATTCAGATAATTAACGCAGGAGAGTCATATGGCTAGTAAATCCAATCTCGAACAATCCCAGGAACAACTGTTGAACAATCTGCGTGCCAGCATTGCTGAAGCAGAAGGTATGCTCAAGGAAGCCTCCGAAATCGGTGGCGATAAAGCCAGCGAGCTGCGCGATCGCGCAGTCAGTGCACTGCAAAAAGCCACAGGCTCTTTCAAAGACGTACAGGAACGTGCTGTTGAGCAAAGCAAACAGGCTGTTCGCGTCACCGACGACTACGTGCATGATAACCCATGGCGTACTGTTGGATTCGCAGCACTGGCAGGCGTTCTGCTTGGCGTCATTATCGGTCGCAAATAAAGCGCCGCGTATGTCAGTCAAACAGAATCTGGGCTCGGTTGCCAGCGATTTCGCATCGCTCGTAAAAACGCGTCTTGAACTGCTGTCATTGGAACTGGCTGAAGAAAAGGATCGGCTGCTGTCGGTCCTTTTATTCGGTGCTGTCGGGCTGTTGTTTCTCCATCTGGCGCTGATGGTCATCGCTGTACTGGTCGGCCTGTTTTTCTGGGAGACCGACTATCGGTATATTGCCCTGGCCATTCTGGTGCTGGTGTATGTGCTTGTTGGCGTGGGTTGTTTGCTGCTCATGAAAAAACATCTTGGACTGGCGGCGACGCCGTTTGCCGCAACCGTGGAGGCGCTCAAGGATGACGCCGCCGCTTTGCGTGGACATCGTTCGCCAGCACAAGCAGCAGCCGCAGCTGCCTCTGCAGCCACTTCTGCAGGAGCGCGTGATGAGTGATCCCGTACTGAAAAAGTCATTTCGCAAACAGTTGCTTACCGCCCGGGTACTTGCCGAGCGCGAGCAACTGCGTCAGGATATGAACGCGCTGGGTCATTCATTGTCACCAGAAGCGATCAAGAATGCGGTGATGGATGCCGGCAGCGAAACCTTGATGTCTCTGACTCGCAAGCGCAGCGGATTGTTTTCGTTGATCGAAAAAAATCCGATGATCAGTCTGACTGTTGCGAGATTCCTGCTGCGTGCCAGCAAATCGCGCTCACGGCTGATCAAACCGCTGGCTTTGGCGGCGACATCATGGTTCGTGTATAACAAATTCCGTGACAAGCAGGATCGTAACGAGTCACGACGGTCACGTCGCAACTCGGTGGTCCGGTCTTACTCAGAACAGGATATTCCTGTAGACCACGGCTCCTTTACTTATCAAGACCAAGATCCTTCCACAGGTCGTCGACTCTGAGTCTGACGTCCTCGTTCATCCGGATGGGCGTTCCCCACTCACGTCGGGTTTCGCCCGGCCACTTGTTGGTGGCGTCCATCCCCATCTTTCCGCCCAGGCCAGACTCGGGCGAAGCAAAATCCAGATAATCAATGGGCGTGTTTTCGACCAGGACAGCGTCGCGAACCGGATCCATGCGCGTGGTCATTGCCCAGATCACCTCTTTCCAGTCGCGGGTATTGATGTCATCATCGACTACCACGATGAATTTTGTGTACATAAACTGACGCAGGATACTCCAGACGCCAAACATGACGCGTTTGGCATGACCCGCGTACTGCTTGCGGATGGAGACGACTGCCAGCCGATAGCTGCAGCCCTCCGGTGGCAGATAAAAGTCTACAATTTCAGGCAGCTGTTTCTGCAGCAGCGGTACAAAGACCTCATTCAGTGCGACGCCCAATACTGCCGGTTCATCTGGCGGTTTGCCGGTGTACGTGCTGTGATAAATGGGCTGCTTGCGCATGGTAATACGGTCGATGGTGAAAACCGGGAACCAGTCCTGTTCGTTGTAGTAGCCCGTGTGATCGCCATAAGGGCCTTCCAGCGCCATTTCATATCCATTGCTGCGCAGTTCCGGTGCACCGGGTGCCGGCGTTGCTGCGATGGCATCGGGATGGTTTGCCGGAAGAATATGACCCTCAAGGACGATTTCAGCGGTGGCCGGCACGGACAGGTCATTCCCGATGGATTTGACCAGCTCTGTGCGGGAACCTCTGAGCAGGCCCGCAAACTGATATTCAGACAGGCTATCGGGTACGGGAGTGACCGCCCCCAGAATGGTGGCAGGGTCGGCGCCGAGTGCAACAGAGATGGGGAAGGGCTGACCAGGATGCGCAAGTGCATGATCGCGAAAATCCAGCGCGCCACCGCGGTGAGACAACCAGCGCATAATGACCTTGTTCCGGCCGATAACCTGTTGCCGATAAATGCCCAGGTTCTGACGTTTGGCTTTGGGGCCGCGCGTGATGACCAGTCCCCAGGTAATGAGGGGCGCAATATCGCCGGGCCAGCAGAATTGAATAGGCAGGCGCGACAGATCGACCTCGTCTTTTTCCCAGACAATTTCCTGGCAGGCTGCGTTACGCTGCATTTTGGGAGCCATGTCCCATAATGCGGATTTGAGCATGGAAACCGTGCCTATGGCTTCACGAATCCCTTTGGGGGCTTCGGGTTCGCGAAGGCTGGCCAGCAGCACGCCAGTCTCGCGCAGGGCACTGACCGATTCTGCCCCCATCCCCCATGCCACACGCTGGGGCGTGCCAAAAAGATTGGTAAGAACCGGCATCTCGGCAGGGCGGCCCTGATGTACCGGATTGCCAAACAGCAGGGCAGGCCCGCCCGCGCGCAGTACACGATCACTGATTTCGGTCATTTCCAGACGGGTATCTACCGGAGCAGACACTTTTTTCAGATTTTCGCGTTTTTCCAGTTGCTTCAGAAAGTCCCGCAGATCTGCATATTTCACGATTGACGCCTATTGATGATTCAGAGCAGCCATTATAGGAGAAAGGCGGGCATGGATACAGACGCAGATGTACGAAGCGAAGTTGTACGAAGTTCCACAATAGGCAATCCACACGAAAGTGGGGTATAGTGATTTTTCCTGAAATTTACCGATCGACCAGCAGTACGATCGGCGCTGAACATCCATGAATTCACTGGCAGCCCATCCTCCGGTTTCGCATTTTCTCAAGTCTGTCTATCGCACCTTGCTGGATATCGTGCATCTCATTGTGTCTTATCTGGGTATTGCGGTACTGGTAGCCGTGCTGGCTGCCGCGTTGCTGCCGGCCATACGTGATCAGGTCCGCGTCATTCACCAGGCGTCGCTCAATGCACTCATGCCAGACAGCACAGTCATGTCTGATCGCGATCTGCTGACCATTTTCAGTACGCCCAAACTGCATACCGGCGAGATTTCATCGGAGCAACCAGCAAAGGCCGACCAGGATCAGTCCAAAACCGCGCTGGTACGAGAGCAGGATTACACGTCCGAGGGCTTTTTTGCCAATCTGGGCATTTCCGACAGCCAGTTTACGGTCCCCGGCGTGAGCAACGCCAGGGCGCTGGCACTCAGGGAATATTTGTCGCGCAAATTCCAGATCGCCCGCAATGTCACGGGAGCGCTTATCCGTGTGGTGTATTCCGTTGCCGAAAAACAGGATCTGGATCCCATCCTCATGCTTGGCGTCATTGCCATCGAGTCGCGCTATAACCCATTCGCGGAAAGCCATGTCGGCGCGCAGGGGCTGATGCAGGTGATGCCCAAGGTGCATGCAGAGAAATTCGATGTTTTCCACGGAGGCGTTTTGTCTGCGCTGAACCCGGTAGCCAATATTCAGGTGGGCGCCAAAATCCTGCATGACTGCATTGCCCGCCGTGGATCGGTAGATCGTGGTCTTGCCTGCTACGTTGGGGCAATTGGTCCCAACGATGGCGGCTACGCAGACAAGGTGCAATCCGAACGTCGCCGAATCGCGCTGGAGTCCGGTATCCCACTATCCCGAAGCCTTGGAAAATATTAAAGAATTTTTTGCATGCGAGATATCGCTTCACGCAGGCGATCCAGCGCTGTTGCGTAGGATACTCGAATCATTTTCTGAGCGCGTGCAGGGCCAAAGTCCAGGCCTGGCACCACGGCAACACCGGCTTCATGCAATAGCTTGCGGGCAAAGTCGTCGCTGCTCATGCCATGCCGGCTGATATCTGCGTAAATATAAAAAGCCCCATCAGGTTTGACCGGAACATGAATACCCAGTTTTTCAAACTCGGGCAACAGGTAATCGCGTCGTTCCATAAACGCCAGGCGGCGATTCTCGTAAATGCCCAGGGCTTCTTCAGTAAAACATGATATCGCTGCGTGCTGTGCCAGCGTGGGTGGACAGATACATAGACTGGCTGCCAGTTTTTCAACACCACTCACCATGTCTTCGGGCACAACCATCCAGCCCAGACGCCAGCCGGTCATGTTGAAGTACTTGGAAAAACTGTTAATCACAACAATATCCTGATCCAGGGCCAGCGCCGACTGCGGCTGACGGTCGTAACACAGACCCAGGTAAATTTCGTCCATGATGACAATGCCGTTGCGCTGCCTGACGGTGTCGATAATGGCGATGAGTTCATCGCGCTCAATGGATGTGCCCGTAGGATTGCTGGGTGAAGCAATCAACACTCCACGTGTTTTGTCGCTCCAGTTGCGCGCAATATTGTCTGCAGACAGCTGGAAGCGTTCTTCGGCAGTGCAGGGTACAAGTCGGGGCGTGGCGCCGGAACACAGAATGAAATTGGAGTTGGCCGGGTATGCCGGATCGGGCATGAGTATCTCGTCGCCCGGATTCAGCAGTGTCATGCAGGCCAGTGACAATGCCCCCGATGCGCCGGCAGTAATAATGATGCGTTCAGGATCAACCTGCGTGCCCCAATGGCTCTCGTAATAATCGGCAATGGCCGCGCGTAGCGGCATGATTCCCAGCGCGGGGCTGTAGCCGCTAAGTCCTGCCTGCGCCGCACGCGCCAATGTGTCCACAACAATGGGCGGCGCCGTGAAATCGGGTTCACCGATGCCCAGGCTGATAATGTCCCGTCCCTGTTCGCGCAATTGCTGGGCAGCTTTGGTGACTTCTATGGCGTGAAACGTCAGCGCCTGTTCAATTCGATGGGCAAAACGGGTCATTGGGAGACGGGGCAAGGTAAAATGAATAACACTGAAATACGTGAAGAGTGCGTCTATTGTAACGGCAAATGTTGAACTTCACGTTTACGATCGATGTATTCATCCTGTTTTACCGTTGTTGCCGCAAGGCCCGTCCCTGTTCATTATGCATGAGAATCGCCGCCGCTTTTTAACGCTTGGTAAACGTCCTCAGGAAGGTCCCTGGCAGGCTTTCTGCCGTCGGGTGCAGCGTGCGCTGGAATCGGCGCTCATTGATGAACAGGAGATCAATGGTTTCCAATCTGCTCGCATTACCCTGAATGATCTGGGCGACCTGCCGTCGTTACGCCAGCTTTGCTACGAATACGATATTGCCATGGTCGCCGAGGGCCTGGCTACGCCTCAAACTATTATCGGCCGCTCCAGTCTGATCGTCAGTATGGGATCCGCGCTGGCGGGTACCGAAACACTGGGAGACGATGCCTGCCTGGCTTTGCCTGGGACTTCTGTGGCCCATATGCAGGCGCTAGGCTATGAACAGTTCTCGCATGTCCCATCCGAACTTACTTTATCGCAATGGCTTGCCATGCCGCAATGGCACGATTGTCGTCCGGGATACACCGCAAATTCGGGACTGGAGCGCATTCACGCGCTGTTTGCCAATGGCGAAACCGCCGTGCTGGGTGGTTTTGGTGTCAATGACCAATCGCCGTTGCGTCTGCCCGCCTTGCAGCGTCTGATTCCGGCTCTGTTCGAGCAGCTGTCCGATGCCGAGGTCAGTCGCTGCCTGACCATGTCGCGCTGGCCGGTCTCGTATCGGCTGGACGCACTAAAGCCCAGGATCGGAGATGTCAATCTGGCGCAGATCTTTCTGGGACATGGTGGCACGCTCATTTGGTGCCAGGAGCTGGTGCTCCGACGCATGACGCGCAACACCATTTTGACAGAGATCGCAGATAAGGAAGCCGAGCCCGACTGGGCCGCAGCCAGCCAGCATCACATTGAAGGCAGCGTCAAGGCGCTTTTCGATCCTTCGGGATTGTTCGCCTACCTGGATGAAGTGGTGCCTGACAAGGTGACCTGAATTCACGCGTCTGCACGTGACTCTCGGTAATTCCTCACTCGGAATTACCGGATGCAATCCTGAATGAATTTCCGTATGATGAGAGCGTGACAGGTTTCTAATTGCAACCGTGTTGTCGCTTCGGCCTTGTCGTCTTTACGACTTCCGATATACCGCCAAAGGGAATATGGCCGTGTAAGATCCAATTTGCGTTGTAAGTGTGAGCATTAAGCGATGAGCAATGGGAGTGTGAAGCAAGACAAAACGGGCAGCGGCACAAGGCGCAGCCCACAAGATCTGCACACCGCGATGGTACTGACCGGCGGTGGTGCTCGGGCCGCCTATCAGGTGGGGGCGCTACAGGCAATCCTCGCGATCCTGGATCCGCATCGGTCTCCGCGATTTGAAAACCCGTTTTCCATTGTGTGTGGTTCGTCGGCCGGCGCAATCAATGCCACTGCTTACGCGTGTCGGGCCGCTCACCCGCATGCCGCAATAAAGCGTCTGGAAAAAATCTGGCGCAGTCTGCATACGTCTCACGTTTACCGATCTGACCCCGTGGGCGTGTTCGGAAACGGAATGCGCTGGCTGGGCATGCTGACTTTTGGCTGGGCTTTGCAGGGCTTGCGCAATAACGCGCCCAAATCGCTGCTCGATAATCGGCCACTGGCGCAACTGCTCAAAGACAGCATCGATATTGGCAACCTGCAACACAATCTGGATCGCGGCCATCTTTCCGGTCTGGCCATCACAGCGTCCAGCTACACCAGCGGCAATCACCTGACTTTTTACCAGTCTGCAAATCAGATTGACCCCTGGAAAGGGCAACTTCGATATGCCATCGCCGAATCCATTTCTCTGGAGCATCTCATGGCGTCCAGCGCCATCCCCTTTGTCTTTCCGGCAGCCCGCCTGCCACTTGGCAGTGAATGGGAGTGGTGCGGTGATGGTTCCATGCGGCAACTGGCTCCGATCAGTCCTGCCATTCATCTGGGCGCTGATCGTGTGCTGGTCATCAGCACCAGCAACCACGGTGATACCGCGCCACAGGAAAATCCCGCCCCGCAAAGTGATCAATATCCAACACTGGCGCAGGTGGGCGGACACGCATTGTCTGACATCTTCATAGACGGATTGTCCATAGACCTGGAACGAATCAGCCGCATCAATACCCTGCTTGAAGCCGTGCCGCGTGGCGCGGCGTTAACAGCTGGCGTCAAAAAAATCGATGTTTTAACCATAAGCCCCAGCAAATCTATTGACGAAATCGCCTTGAAGCATTTAAATTGCATGCCTAAGTCGGTTCGGGCTTTCCTGCGTGTGTTGGGCGTTTCTTCCCGACCCGGAAAAGAGTCTGGCGGACTGCTTGCCTCATTCCTGTTATTTGAATCAGCCTTTACGGGTGAGCTGATCAGGCTGGCCTATGACGACGTGATGGCACGTCAGGAAGAAATCAAAGCGTTTTTTTATGGAGAGGTCAATGACTAAAAAAACAGGTACCGTGTTAAAGACCATCCTGGAAACGGGTGGCGCCATAAAAGAAAAATCCATCGGTCTTGACCAACTTAAATCTCATGCCGAGCAGGCCGGTCTTGCCTATTTCGAAGCTGACTGCGACAAGGCGCGTAGCTGCTCCGCGGTTCTGCGTGCCATTGCCAAGGCGGTAGACTATCCTGTGTTCTTCGGCAGTAATATGGATGCGCTGCTCGACTGTCTGGGTGAAACCCTGCAGGAGCAGAAGATTGGCATGGTTCTGGCCCTGCGTCGTCTGCATTCCGAAGATGATTCGCTGCAGGAACATATCGAATCGCTCAAGGGCGTATTCAATGACACCGTAGAATACGGCGAAGAGAACGGTCGCATTTTTTCCTACATGGTTGAGCACGCGGGAAAACATGATGCGCCGGAACCCGGACGTTCTCCGCGTCCCTACGCTGAAAGCGACTGACGGCGCCGAAAACGACAGTTACCGACTGCGGCCACCTACTTCAATCACCCACTGCAGTCGCCCACGACAGGCGCCCAAGACAGTCACCCTCTACAGCCACCCCAGCAGGGCTATTGCCGCTGCAGTCATGGCGATTCCCGCAGTCTCGGTACGAAGTACGCGTTCTCCGAATGTGACTTTCTCTACCCCGGCTGCCTGAGCCAGAGCCAGTTCCTGCTGAGACCAGCCTCCTTCCGGGCCGATAAACAGGCGAATGGCAATGTCTGAACGTTCCTGCGGAGTGTGATCCGGTGTCACCGCCTTAGGCGTCGCGGGTCGGTGTGCGTCAGCCAGACGGGAAACTGCCTCCAGGAATGACATACCGCCTTCCGGATGGCAGAGAAATCCGTTGAGATTGGCAGGTAACTGCAGGCTGTTGCGCAATGTCGCCAGTGGATGCACCTGCAAAATACGGTTGCGACCTGACTGTTCGCTGGCAGATTCGGCAATGCGTTGCCAGTGAATTTGTCGTTTCTCAAGCCGGTTGCCCGACAATTGCACAATACTTCGTTCTGCGCTCACCGGAAAGATGTCCGTCACGCCCAGTTCCGCAGCCTTTTCGATAATCCAGTCCATCTTGTCGCCGGCAGGCAGGCCCTGAACCAGTCCGATGCTGCCCGGCAGTTCGGTGCGTGTGTATTCACATTCACCCAGGTCAGCAAAAGCCTGACCCTGTTCAAAGCGCAAAATGCCGGGAAACTGGGCGCCACTGCCATTGAAAAGCACAATCGTATCTCCCTCTCGCAGACGCAAGGCGCGCGAGGCGTGATGGGCCGCCGCTTCCGGCAGGGCAACGCGACTGTGGGCAGATAATGGTATCGGACAGTAGAAACGGGGATGACTCATTGCTAAATTTTACTTTATTTACCGGTAGGGTCACGGACAAAACATCGAGTGTTAAAATCGCTTGTTAATCGTAACTAAACCGTGACTACTATAGGATCCGCATGACCACCACGGCCGCAACATCGAATTCTCATCTATCCAATGCAATTCGCGCACTCTCCATGGATGCCGTGCAGCAAGCCAATTCCGGACATCCAGGCGCCCCGATGGGAATGGCCGAGATTGCCGAAGCCCTATGGACCCGTCATCTGCGTCACAATCCGGCTGACCCGGCGTGGCCCGATCGCGATCGTTTCGTGCTCTCCAATGGTCACGGCTCCATGTTGCTGTATTCGCTTTTGCACCTGACCGGTTACGATCTGCCACTCGATGAACTGCGCCAGTTCCGTCAATTGCATTCCAAAACACCAGGTCACCCTGAAGTAGGTATTACTTCAGGAGTGGAAACCACGACGGGTCCGCTGGGTCAGGGACTATCCAATGCAGTTGGTTTTGCACTGGCAGAGGAACTGCTCGCTGCCGAATTCAACAAACCCGAACACAAGATTGTTGACCATTTCACGTATGCGTTTGTGGGTGATGGATGCCTCATGGAAGGCATTTCCCACGAAGTCTGTTCACTGGCAGGTACGCTGAAATTGTCCAAGCTCATCGTGCTGTACGATGACAATGGCATCTCCATTGATGGCAAAGTTGAACCCTGGTTTGCCGACGACACCGCCAAACGCTTTGAAGGCTATGGCTGGAATGTTATTCGTGGCGTCAACGGCCATGACGTGGTTGCGGTAGATCATGCGATCGCCAAAGCCAAACAGCAGGCGCAACGCGGCTCTTCCGGCCCGACACTCATTATCTGCAAAACGACCATCGGCAAGGGCGCACCCAATCTGCAGGGTAGCGATAAAGTTCATGGTGCTCCCCTGGGCGCAGCAGAAATTGCCGCAACGCGCGAAGCCATCGGCTGGACGCTGCCTCCCTTTGAAATTTCCGAAGATGTTTACGCCGGCTGGAATCAGCGTGAGCGGGGCGATCAGGCGCAGCGCGAGTGGAAAAAACAATTTGCCCTGTACGCGATCGACTTTCCCGAACAGGCTCAGGAATTTACCCGTCGCATGAATGGGCAACTGCCACAGGATTTCGCTGAAAAATTCAGCGCTTTCCTGCAGGAAACCATCAGCAAGGGCGAAACAGTGGCCTCTCGCAAAGCTTCCCAGTTCGCCATTACGGCCATGGCTCAGATGCTGCCTGAAATGCTCGGTGGCTCTGCCGATCTGACTGGTTCGGTTTTTACAGACTGGAAAGGCGCCGGCGCCGTTCGCACAGGCACTGACGGTCATCTGCGTTTTGGACGTCACATCAATTATGGTGTGCGTGAGTTCGGCATGGCCGCCATCATGAATGGCGTGGCTTTGCATGGTGGTTACCTGCCTTTTGGCGGTACCTTCCTGACCTTCTCCGATTACTCCCGCAATGCCATCCGTATGGCAGCGCTCATGAAACAGCGCGTGGTGCACATTTTCACGCACGATTCCATTGGCCTGGGCGAAGACGGTCCAACGCACCAGTCGGTCGAACACGCAGCCAGTCTGCGTCTGATTCCCAATCTGGATGTATGGCGTCCCTGCGATACAACGGAAACCGCCATCGCCTGGAAATCGGCCGTCTCCCGACCGGTCAGCACAGGTATGAAGGTAGAGCAGGGTGGCCCCAGTGCATTGCTGCTTTCGCGCCAGAATCTGCCTTTTGTCGAGCGCGACAAGGCGACGCTTGAACAAATAGAAAAAGGTGGTTACGTCTTGCGAGACGCAGAAGGCGCCCAGGCCGTTATTATTGCTACCGGCTCTGAAGTGGGGCTGGCGCTGGAAGCGCAGGCCTTGCTGGCAAAGGAAAATATTCCGGTTCGGGTTGTATCCATGCCCAGTACCTCGGTTTTTGACCGCCAGAGCGCCGAATGGCGCGACAGCGTAATCCCGCCATCACTTCCCGCAGTTTCGGTTGAAGCAGGCGTGACTGCAGGCTGGTACAAGTATATCGGACGCAACGGCGGCACAGTGGGCCTGGATACCTATGGTGAATCCGCCCCTGCCGGTGTGCTGTTCAAACATTTCGGGTTTACCGCTGAAAACGTGGCAAACACTGTCAAACAGGTTTTATAAAACAGGAGAGAATGTAATGACCATTCGTGTTGCAATTAACGGCTACGGCCGCATCGGCCGCAATGTACTGCGTGCTCACTATGAAGGTGGCAAGAAGCATGATATCGAGATTGTCGCGATCAACGATCTGGGCGATCCAAAAACCAATGCACACCTGACTCAGTATGACACTGCACATGGCCGCTTCCCTGGTACTGTGACTGTTGACGGTGAAAACATGGTGGTCAATGGCGACAAGATCCGCGTGCTTGCCAACCGTAATCCTGCCGAACTGCCATGGGGTGAACTGAACGTTGACGTCGTGCTTGAATGTACCGGTTTCTTCACAAGCAAAGAAAAAGCCAGTGCTCACCTCAAGGGCGGCGCCAAGAAAGTGGTCATTTCTGCTCCCGGTGGAAAAGACGTTGATGCTACCGTTGTTTACGGTGTGAACCACAAAACACTGAAAGCCTCTGATACCGTTATTTCCAACGCATCCTGCACAACCAACTGTCTGGCTCCGCTGGTTCAGCCTCTGCACGAAGCGCTGGGCGTGGAAACCGGTTTGATGACAACCGTGCATGCCTATACCAACGACCAGGTGCTGACTGACGTTTATCACGAAGATCTACGTCGTGCCCGCTCTGCCACCATGAGCATGATTCCTACGAAGACAGGCGCGGCTGCCGCTGTGGGTCTGGTTCTGCCAGAGCTGAACGGTAAACTGGATGGTTACGCTATCCGCGTTCCTACCATCAACGTTTCCATGGTTGACCTGTCGTTTATCGCCAAACGCGAAACTACAGTAGAAGAAGTCAACAGCATTCTAAAGAAAGCATCTGAAGGCGCACTCAAAGGCATTCTGGATTACAACGAAGCACCGCTGGTGTCCGTTGACTTCAATCACAATCCTGCCTCCAGCAGCTTCGATTCCACGCTGACCAAAGTGTCTGGCAAACTCGTCAAAGTGTCTTCCTGGTACGACAATGAATGGGGTTTCTCCAACCGCATGCTCGATACCACTGTCGCTTTGATGTCTGCCAAGTAAGCAGCTGGCATCTGTCAAGGACTAGTCTGACGGCATTGCCCGCTACGGTGGGCAATGCCGTTTTTTACAAGAACATGAAGGAGTGACTTTATGGCGAATGTACAAACGCTTTCTGCACTGGCAAAAAACGGCGAACTGAAAGGTAAACGTGTTTTCATCCGTTCTGATCTGAACGTGCCGCTGGCTGATGATGGCAGTATCACCGAAGATACGCGTATCCGTGCTTCCGTCCCGGCAATCAAACTGGCGCTGGATGCAGGCGCCGCGGTGATGGTAACTTCACATCTGGGACGTCCCACCGAAGGTACCCTGGCACCTCAGGATACACTCGCACCCGTCGCAAAGCGACTGAGCGAATTGCTTGGAAAACCGGTAGAGCTGGTTCAGGACTGGGTTGATGGTGTCAATGTGGAGCCCGGACAGGTAGTGCTGCTGGAAAACTGCCGCGTAAACAAAGGCGAAAAGAAAAACGACGAAGCGCTGTCTCGCAAGATGGCGGCGCTTTGCGATGTATACGCCAATGATGCATTCGGTACGGCTCATCGCGCCGAGGCAACGACGCACGGTATTGCGAAATTTGCGCCCGTCGCCTGCGCCGGTCCCTTGCTGGAAGCCGAACTCGAGGCTCTGGGCAAAGCGCTGCAAAATCCCAAACGTCCACTGGTCGCCATTGTGGG